>JAZGGN010000318.1:0-9415 GCA_036480475.1 Gammaproteobacteria bacterium | reverse complement strand
AAACCGGACATTTAGCGTGCTATTAACTCCGGACATTTTAGCGTGTCATTAACAATTAATGTTCTTTTATTGTTCAATTTTAGATCTATTTCCGATCATGAAAAATAGGGGGGAACCATGAATCAAGTCGGTGTGTGGCAAACGATCAGACCAATACAATTTGAAGAAATATGTGGCAGGCGTAACGAGGGGAGTTAAGTGCTATTTGTGTCTACAGATCATCAAGTTAAAACGTGATCGACTTGGTGGTTTTAAAACGCTTATCTGGATCTGGAACAGTGGGCAGATGATGTGTTATTAACGTCAGATATCCCGGCGTGTTATTAATATATTTTTTTTGCGAAATTGCCATGCCAACAAAAGGACAGTTGCTGCGCCCAGCAAGACGCCAGCGATGGTATCACTCAGATAGTGTGCTGTGACCATCACACGGGAAAAAGCGATAATTAGCATGAAGCTTACAAATGCCAGGGCATAACGCGGGAAAATCACGCATAAACCTAGCATCAATGCGGCAATGGTTGAGGCGTGACCTGATGGAAAGCCCCACATGTTTGCCTTAGTTTGAAAAAAGTAGAAGCCAAATAAATCATTTTGGAACCATTGCACCGGTCGGGCGCGTCCTAATATGATTTTAAAAATATCGCAGGTAATCCCAGAGACGATAAGCGCAAGCAGTAGAAATAAGGCACGATTGGCCAGCAAGCTTTTTTTAAGGACGAAGCGACTGAATAGAAATAGCACGGCTAGGCCGACGATATAATATAAGCCATAGCCAAACTTTGTTAAAAATTCAGCGACGTGGCGCAAGTCACTGGTTTGCAATTGTTGAAAAATAAGGGCTAACTTTTGGTCCAGCGTGAAGTAACTCAACACGATCGCCGCAGACCAGAGTAAAAGCGCCACAGGGGATAAGGTGTATTGTTTGATGCGTTGTGCCATTTGTTTTTGTCCCATTATTCATTAACTTCAATTAATTTTAAATCAAGCATTCTGCCTTTACTGTAATTAAATCCCTGTATCGTCTCTAACGTGCTCATCCTAAAGTTTTGCTGCTGAATCAGTTGTTGTACCTCGGCAAAATCGCTGGCACTGATTAATATAATACGGGGGGTGGTGCTTATTTCAGATACAATCTGCCCGATATCGACAAATTTTACATGCTTTGTCCCTAAAAGAAAAACCAGGCTGGGTTCTCGATAATCGATGGCCAATAGGGGGGCTTGTTCACTCACTTTATCAGCGCTATGGCTTTGTATCTCACGGACAATTTTTTCGCTGCTCCACAGATCGGTGGCAACTGGGATATAGTGTGTGATTACCGGATAAATCAAAGCGGTGCTAATGATAAGGGTATAAGCTGCATGGCGTAATTTTTGTTGATAGACAAAGATCAAAGCAATACAGATCATGATCCATAATGCAATGGTGACAATGATATTCAGGTACGCAAAATTGCCGTTAAAGAGATAGGATAGACCGATGATCGCGCTGGTTGCAATTATACTGATAAAAACCCATATGCTGCATAGTACTTTTAACAGGGTTTGATATTTATTGAGCACGGTATCGCGATGGGCATAAGTGATGGCCAGTGCCACCAGCAGGGCGATGGCCGGAAAAGTGGGTAGCATATACTGTGGTAGTTTTGTGGGCATCAATTCAAAGAATATCCAAGTGGGCAGGATCCAGGCGAGCAGGAATTTTTCAATGGCATGACGACGATGCCGCCATGCCCATATGCCACCGTGCCACAGAAACAATGAAGCTGGCCAGAAGGTCACCATCAACAGCAATAAGTGGAAGCCGAAATAGCCGCCGTGAGATTCATGGCCACCGGCTAATTTAGGCAGCAAATCTTTTTCAAGCATTTTCGCTAGATAATTACTTTCTTCTGCCCGACTGACAAAGAACAGCCAGCTACTCAGTAAAATAAATAAGGGAATACCCCAGTGAAAGCGTAACTGCTTTAACCATTTGATATTCCGATCGACAACACATAAGGTGACGATGGTTAATATTGCCACCAGTGGGGTCACGCCTTTTAATAAAAATCCAAAACTCAAGGCCAGCCAGAAGAATAATGGGATGGGCCAGCGGATCGGTTGAAACCATTTATAGCGTAAATAAATAAGTCCCAGTGAGGCTTGCATGAGTACCATGGAGGCGAGCAACATCGCATCAGTTAAGGCAATACGTGCTTCGACAACTAATAGTAAGGTAATCGCAAGTAGCCCAGCAGCCAGCAAAGCTACTTTTTCATTACAGATATGCCTACAAAAAGCAAAGGTGAGTAATACTGCAAACAAACCGCCGAGGACAGAAGGGATGCGATAAGGCCATATCTTATTACTTTCTGCGTCGCTGAAAGTGGTGACAGACAGTGCCTGTAGCCAATTAATACCTGGGGGTTTTTGATAACGGGTTGTGTCTTGGAAGCGGATTTGAAAAAAATTATTGGAGGTCAACATTTGCCGTGTTGCCTGTGCAAAATGGGCTTCATCCCTATCCGTCACCGGGATGGTGGTGATCCCAGGAAGGTACAGTGCTGCACAGAGCAATGTTAATAAGAAATAGGGGCGAAAAGTACGCATTATTATTCCCTGAGTTAAGTTTATACTGGGGTGGTAAAAGTAGCTGTGCGTTAAACTAAAATCTTAGTCCTGCGGTTTTTCTCAATCGTAACCATTCAATCTGACATATCCCAAAGTATCGGGACAGGGATCGAAAGCAAGAACGGGAAGTGTGTCGTGTCCGTTCCTTACCTTGTCGTCGTTCCTAGCTGGCGAATATATTGTACGTGTTGCGCCAATGCGCCACGATTTTTTTCTACAACTTGACTAGCACTACGGCCCATTTGTTGACGTATAGGCTGTTCACGAAATAGCTTGATAACGGCAGTGGCTAATTGCTGTGCATCATTGACCGATATGATAGCCTGTGCTTCACTGAGCAGGGCATTGATCGTTGTAAAATTAAAGACATGGGGACCCGTGATAATCGCCTTGCTCATGGCTGCCGGTTCTAAAACATTATGTCCACCATGGGGAATTAAACTGCCGGCAACAAAAGCCACATCAGCCGCGGCATAAAATAACAGCATTTCCCCCATGGTATTACCGACTAAGATATCCATATTCTCGCTATATTGCTCGCTATTCGTCCGCATAACGGTATTAAACCCGGCTTGTTGACATAAGCTAGCCACTTTATCAAAGCGTTCCGGATGGCGCGGGACAATAATTAATACGGCATCGGCAAAGTCTTGACGAACCGTGTTGAATGCGGCTAAAATTTGTTCATCTTCGCCACTATGGGTACTGGCAGCGACGACAACCGGACGTTGTTTGCCCCATTTTTGCCGTAGTTGTTTGCCGGCATCAATAATTTGCGTTGGAATGCTGATATCGAATTTAATGCTACCACTTATTCTAACGCGCTCGGGATCTAAACCTAAGTCAATAAAGCGTTGTGCATCGGTTTTATCTTGGGCCAATAGTAGCGTAATATGGGACATCATTGCGCGTGCTAAGCTTGAGATCTTGGCATAACCCCGTGCTGACCGTTCGGATAGTCGTGCATTTGCAATCAGTACTGGGGTATTAGTATGCCCACAATAATGTAACATATTTGGCCATAGCTCTGTTTCCATAATGATGGCCAGGCGTGGTTGCCAAGCTTTTAAGAAGCGTTTTACAGCGACGGGGAGATCATAGGGCAGGTAGACATGTTCAACGGTATCACCCAGTACTTGTTGTACTCGCATAGATCCGGTTGGGGTCGTGGTGGTGACCAGGATTCTGGTGGTTGGGTTTTCAAGCTGTAATTGTTTTACCAGTGGAATGGTGGCAATGACCTCTCCCACAGAGACGGCATGTAGCCACAGATCAACGGGCTTTTGTGGGCTGGCCAAGTAGCCGAAACGTTCGTACCAGCGTTGCCTGTAGCCGGCATTTTGACGTCCGCGCCAATAAAGCCGTAGTAATAGGAATGGGGTTACCAGATAAAGTATAATGGTGTATAAGTTTCTCAAAAATCATCCCTCAGATAGATATAAACTTCTTCGTCCTACTGTAGGTTTTGATTGCGGATTGTAGCCTAAAAAGTGAGTTGAGTATATATGCATTGGTGGGGTAGATTAATCGGCGGTATTTTCGGCTATTTATTGACAGGTAGCCCGCTCGGCGCTGTTTTTGGATATTTTGTTGGCAATTTATTTGACCGAGGGACACGATCAAATTGGCGCATTCCATTGTGGTCACAGCAAGGTTTTAAATCCAGCGTCATCCAACAAGTCTTTTTTAAAGTCACCTTCCTGGTCATGGGGCATGTGGCTAAGTCTGATGGTCGGGTGAGTGAAAATGAAATCCGTGTAGCACGCGTGATTATGCAACGGATGCAGCTCAGCGAAGCGCAAAAACTTGCTGCCATTCGCTATTTTAATCAAGGTAAGCAAGCAGATTTTGAATTACAAGCGACTTTAAATGAATTAGTCGCTGCTTGTCATCACAATCAACTGCTGTTGAAAATGTTCATTGATATCCAATATCAGGCAGCGATGGCCAATGGTTCTATCGGATCTGCCAAGCGACATATCTTGGAAAATGTTTATCAGCGTTTAGGTTTTTCTGTTCATTCCCAGCAACAGCGGCGCAGTTATTCTTCCAGTCAGCGCCAGTATCAGCGACCTTCATACCAATCACCAACATCCTCATTAGGTGATGCTTATGCAACACTGGAAATATCGTCGCAGGCAAATAACCATGAAGTTAAGCGTGCTTACCGTAAACTGATGAGTCAAAATCACCCAGATAAACTTATTGCACAGGGTTTGCCAGAAGAAATGATTAAGTTGGCGACTGATAAAACTCAGAAAATACGTGCTGCCTATGAGCAGATCAGAGCAGCGCGTGGATTTAAGTAAAAATCCCCACGTGCAAAGCACTCACGGCAAGCCGTGGGGTATTAGCTAATAAAGTATTTTTTCAGGGTTAGAATGATACTCTTGTGAGCATAATTATCGCATGCTCTACTTCGCCAGTGACTTCGTGGGTGATGGTGCAAGTGCCATAATATTCGCCAGAATAAGCCATGACTTTCTCGCCACGTGCATGATAGCCTTCAGGTAAACCGTTTGGCAAAGCGGCTGCGATTGCGATACCTTCGCAACTGTCATTCGCTTCGATTTCAGCGCCGCGGAATGGTCCGGCGGTGATGTATCTGGCAAAGTTTTTTGCGCTACCTGATTCTACTGCGCCAATAACTGCCTTTAGTTCTGATGCGATCGCACTATTTTGCAGCGCAAGATAGCGTGGCACAATCAATGCTGCGACAATACCTAGGAACACCAGTAGTAAAATCACTTCTAAAACAGTAAAACCGTTTTGCCTAATCCTTAGCACGATATTCTCTTCCCTCACTCTGGAATTTAGAATCATGTGTAATTATAGACCATTTTCTCCAACTATGCATTCTATTTTATTCATATTACTTACTAATGTCTGTGAAAACAATGAATTATAAGTGTATAATTTATGACCAATAAGGTGCTACGCTATTTTATTATCCCGCTTGCAGATGTTGTCAGCCATGTGTCCGACCGTGCCTGCATAATAAATAGAATTGTTGTAAGTGAGCAGTACCTTAAAATTATTAAATGCTAGAATATTCGGCCCACCGTCAGGAATAATGACAGAGGCAGACAGATTTTGATAAGGTAGTGCTTCACCTTTAGCCGTACGTACACCTAAATCGTCCCAGTCACTGACTAATAATTCTCGCTCTTTCCCTTGCCACTCTTCGTCAAAATCTGCGGGTAATTTGACTTGAATTGCCCAGGGTTCCTCTGGACTCCAGCCATTTTGTTTCAGATAGTTAGCAACGGATGCAAAAGTGTCTGGTAAGTTGGTCCAAATATCTTTACGCCCATTACCCGTATAATCAACAGCATATTTATACCAACTTGAAGGTAGAAATTGTGGTTGCCCAGAGGCTCCTGCCCACTCACCTTTAAATTTATCCGGTGTGACATGGCCTTCATTGAGGATATGTAAAGCGTAAATCAATTCGTTGCGAAAAAAACCACTGCGGCTAGAACCATAAGCAAGTGTCGCTAAGGATTTAATCACCGGAAAATCGCCAAGGTAGTTACCATAGCTGGACTCCATGCCCCATAAAGCGACAATGAAACAGGGATCAACCTTATATTTGTAGCCAATTTCTTCCAATAGGTCTTTATGTTTCTGAAGGTTTTGCTGCCCTAAAGAAATTTTATAGGGGTCGCCACGAGTACGACGATATTTACGAAAAGTAAGTCGGCCTTCTGGTTGAGATCGGTCAAATTGTAAAATTTGACGGCTGGGTTGGACATTAGCAAATAGACGATCAAATAGTGAGGGATCAACGCCCTGGCTGACAGTTTCCTGCTTTAATTCAGCGACCCAGGAAGACCAATTCTGCTGCGCTAATAAGGGCAGGGAATAAAAAGTAGTTACAAATAAAACAAGTGGGACAAGTATTCTCTTCATGATGGCCATTCCTTGTGTGTTTTTAGTCTTTAATGGTCATCGGCAAGGAAGCAAAAAACTTTATCCTAAAAAAACAGTTAGTGGTGTGGCAAAGGTGTTTGGGCTACTTTGACGGGTAACGGGTGAGGTGGTAAAAATCTAGGGAGGGGGCTAGAATCTCTTAGTTAGAAAATCTGGATTGCGCTCGCTGCGCTTGCTTATCCAGGCTACGCCCACTATGTTGGGATCATCCTCCACCACGTCATTAGTCGGGACAGAGAGAAAAAATAATAAGCTTATGCAGCCACTTCCTCTAAATACGTCTGCCAATATTTCTCCTGGTTCACACTCAAGTCATATAATGTTTCCCAGCTATAAATCCCGCTGTTATGACCGTCATCAAATACAAGTCGAATGGCATAATTACCGACGGGGTCAATACCAATAATGTTGACATCTTGCTTGCCGATCTGCAGGATCTTTTTTCCATGGCCACGTACTTCTGCTGAGGGAGAATGCACACGTAAATATTCGCAGGACAGAGAAAATTTTTGCCCGTCATCAAATTGAATTTCGAGTCGGCGAGATTTTTGTAGTAATTTAATATCTGTCGGTTTTGCTGACATTACAAAATATAGCGTGTTAAATCGTCATCTTTGAGCAGCTTGCCAAGATGTTTATTGACGTATTTAAGATCCACTACCACTGTCTCATTACTGCGATCTGTTGCTTCAAAAGAAATGGTTTCCAGTAAACGTTCCATCACCGTATACAATCTGCGCGCACCAATATTTTCGGTGTTTTCGTTGACTTGCCAAGCGACTTCAGCAATGCGACGAATACCATCTTTCCTAAATTTCAGCGATACACCTTCAGTGCGCAGTAAAGCAATATACTGTTCTGTTAATGCGGCATCTGGCTCGGTTAAAATACGCACGAAATCGTCAGCACTTAAAGCAGCGAGCTCAACCCGGATAGGTAAGCGCCCTTGTAATTCAGCAATCAGATCAGATGGCTTGCTGACATGAAATGCGCCTGAGGTAATAAAAAGAATGTGATCCGTTTTCACCATGCCGTATTTGGTAAATACGGTAGAGCCCTCAACCAAGGGTAATAAATCGCGCTGCACTCCTTCTCTTGATATGTCTGCACCGGTGGTATCCGAGCGTCGTGTTACTTTGTCAATTTCATCAATGAATACAATACCATGTTGCTCAAGGCTTTCAATTGCCAGTGATTTTAAATCTTCTTCATTAATTAATTTTTCGGCCTCTTCCTCACGTACAGCCTGTAGTGCTCTTTTAACTTTTATTTTACGTGTTTTCTTTTTATCGCTGGTCAAGCTTTGGAACATGCTTTGTAATTGGCTGGTCATTTCTTCCATACCGGGCGGTGCCATAATTTCAACGCCGACAGAAGTTGTCGCAATATCAATTTCGATTTCTTCTTCGTTGAGTTTACCTTCACGTAATTTTTTACGGAACACTTGTCGTGCACTGTTGGATTTTTGTTTATTTTTAACTTTTTCATCTTCTGAATGTGGTGTTGGTGGCAGCAGTGCATCTAATACTCGTTCCTCAGCAGTTTCGGCAGCGATATGATCGACTTTGATCATCTCCCTTTCGCGTGCTTGCTTGATGGCAATGTCTGCTAAATCTCGAATAATTGACTCGACATCACGGCCAACGTAGCCCACTTCCGTAAATTTTGTTGCTTCAACTTTAATAAATGGAGCATTGGCCAAACGTGCTAAACGACGCGCAATCTCAGTTTTCCCAACGCCGGTGGGACCGATCATCAAAATATTTTTAGGTAAGATTTCACTGCGTAATGTTTCATCTTCGATTTGCATTCGCCGCCAACGATTTCGCAGGGCAATCGCGACACAGCGTTTTGCATTATCTTGGCCGATGATATGTTTATCTAACTCTTGGACAATTTCTCGTGGGGTCATGACAGTATTCATTATTTACCTTTCTTCTGGGTTTCTAATTCTTTTATAATAATATTATGGTTAGTGAATACACAAGTATCTGCAGCAATGGCTAAGCTTTTTTGGGCAATTACTTTTGCACTTAATTTTGTATTTTCCATCAGCGCCTTTGCTGCTGCTTGCGCATAAGGGCCACCTGAACCAATAGCGATAATGCCTGATTCTGGCTCTATCACATCACCATTCCCCGTAATCGTTAACGAGATATCTTCATTGGCGACCGCTAATAAAGCTTCTAAACGTCTTAGTATGCGATCGGTACGCCAATCTTTAGCGAGTTCAACCGCAGCTAAAGTTAGATTACCAGAATGTGTTTTAAGCTTACTTTCAAAACGCTCAAGTAGAGTGAAAGCATCTGCGGTACCGCCCGCAAACCCTGCGATTACTTTATTGTTATGTAGATAGCGCACTTTACAGGCATTGCCTTTCATAATAATTGATTCACCCAAGGTCACTTGGCCGTCACCACCGATCACAACACTATTGCCACGGCGAACAGAAAGGATGGTTGTCCCATGCATTGATTGCAAAATAATACTCCTAATGAAAAAATTAATTCAAATCTGTTGGCTAGTCGAATCCAGAACTATATCTTAAAAAGGGCTCAATTGTAGCAGCTAATGTCAGCAACTTCGACCGTGTTGGCTAACGCATGCCAGCTTGCGGATCGTGGAGCCTTCTTGTTTTTCTGTGCTCAAAACTCACATACCTGGAGTATGCTGTGTTTTAGCACTCAAAAATCAAAGGGTTATACCCGTGATCTTTGAAAGAGGGCACTTAAGTAAAATTTACTAAGTACTCTGAAGTTTAATGTTTTAGCGCCCAGCTTGGGGGTAGATTTGGACAAAAACACGGAAAATCACGCGGATTTTAGTATTTCTAAATGACAAGTGATTTTTCGTGTTTTTGTTCAAAG
>JAZGGN010000317.1:0-5726 GCA_036480475.1 Gammaproteobacteria bacterium | reverse complement strand
TATAATTGGCAAATAATTGTTTAAGCAGTGGAATTTTACTATCAGCAATGATTTTCATAAACCGAAAACAGCGGTGAATATTTGTCGAATAAAAAAGACGGGTGGTAATAAAATGTATTTTAAGACGCCAGTGACGATCAGCCCCAATAGGATGAAAAAGCCATAGGGTTCGATGCGATCGAGTACCCTTGCTGCTTTGGTCGGTAATAGGCTACTGGCAACACGACCACCGTCCAGCGGTGGCATCGGCAGTAGATTTAATACCATTAAAATTAAGTTGATGAGGATACCAATGGATCCAGTGTACGCCATAAACAAAGCAGTCATATTCGTTTGTGGTGAGAGTATTAAAGCGATTTTTAGAATAATTGCCCAAAATATAGCCATTAGGAAATTAGCACCCGGACCTGCTGCAGCCACTAAAGCGGTATCGCGGCGCGGATTTTTTAAGTTTTGCCATGTGATCGGTACAGGCTTTGCCCAACCAAAGGTGAAACTGAAGCCACTGAGAAATAAAAGTGCGATGGGTACGACAATGGTGCCGATCGGGTCGATGTGTTTAATGGGGTTAAGCGTCAAACGCCCAAGCATTTTTGCAGTTGGGTCGCCGAGTTTATCCGCTATCCAACCATGCGCATATTCATGGAACGTAATGGCAAATAGCAGTGGCAGCGCCCAAATAACGATTTGTTGCAGGAAAGATAATTGAGACATAGGGGCAGTATAACCTAATTTAACTTTTGCTTACAATCTGTAGGGATGCTAGCATGAGTTTTATTTAATCAGGTCAGTATATATGAAAACACGTGCCGCAGTGGCTTGGGATAAAGCACAACCTTTAAGCATTGAAACATTAGATCTGCAAGGTCCGCAAGCGGGGGAAGTGTTGTTGAAGATGGTTGCCACCGGTGTTTGTCATACCGATGCCTATACGCTTTCTGGTGAAGATCCTGAAGGGCTGTTCCCAGTTGTTTTGGGCCATGAAGGCGGTGCGATTGTCGAAGACATTGGTGCCGGAGTAAGCTCTGTAAAGCCGGGTGATCATGTTATCCCTTTATATACTCCGGAGTGTGGGCAATGTAAATTTTGTCAATCTGGCAAAACTAATTTATGCCAGGCGATCCGCACGACGCAAGGGCAGGGCTTAATGCCGGATGGTAGTTCACGTTTTTCTTATCAAGGGAAACCGATATACCATTACATGGGCACATCGACCTTTTCTGAATATACCGTCTTACCCGAAATTGCAGTTGCAAAAATCAATCCGAAAGCACCATTGGATAAGGTGTGTTTATTGGGATGCGGTATTACGGCGGGGATCGGTGCAGTATTGAATACGGCCAAAGTTGAAGCCGGCGCGACGGTGGCAGTATTTGGTCTCGGTGGTATTGGCTTAAGTGTGATCCAGGGAGCGGTGATGGCGAATGCTGGGCGCATTATCGCGGTTGACATTAATACGGCAAAATTTGAGTTGGCCGAGCAGTTAGGGGCGACTGATTTTATTGATCCACAACAATATGATGCCCCGATCCAAGAAGTGATCGTTGATTTGACCGCAGGTGGTGTGGATTATTCCTTCGAATGTATTGGTAATGTCAACTTGATGCGGGCTGCCTTGGAATGTTGTCATAAAGGTTGGGGAGAGAGTATTATTATCGGGGTTGCCGGTGCGGGTCAAGAAATCTCAACGCGGCCATTTCAATTGGTGACGGGACGAGTATGGCGTGGCAGTGCTTTTGGGGGCGTTAAAGGACGTTCGCAATTACCGGACTATGTTGAAAAATATATGCAAGGAAAAATTAATATCGATGATATGGTTTCTTATACGCTGCCTTTGGATGACATTAATAAAGCCTTTGATCTGATGCATGCAGGTCAAAGTATTCGTAGTGTGATTGTTTTCTAGGTTGAGTGGTATGGAACGTATTTCAAGACATAAAGTGTGTGGTGGTTGGTTGGAACGTTATCGCCATGCGGCCAGCACTTGTCAATGCGATATGTGTTTTTCGATTTATTTGCCGCCGCAGGCCGAAAAGCAAAAATTGCCGGTATTGTATTGGTTATCTGGACTCACTTGCACCGATGAAAATTTTTTTCAAAAAGCAGGCGCTGAGCGTTATGCGGCTGAAGCGGGGATCATCTTAGTTGCTTGTGACACCAGCCCTAGAAAGGTGCATTTGCCGGGCGATGAAACGGATTGGGACCTTGGCACGGGGGCTGGATTTTATCTTAATGCAACTAAAGCACCTTGGTCGCGTCATTATCGTCTTTACGATTATGTGCTGGATGAATTACCACGCTTAGTTGCAAGCCATTTCCCCGTTGACGCGCAGCGAAAATCGATCTTTGGGCATTCAATGGGCGGGCATGGTGCCTTGGTGTTGGCCTTACGTAATTCGGGCGTTTACCGTTCGATCTCTGCTTTTGCGCCGATCGTCGCACCGATGCAATGCGCTTGGGGGAACAAAGCATTTTCAAATTATTTAGGCGAAGATAAGTCTTTGTGGCAAGATTATGATGCGAGTTGTCTGGTGCAAAAAGCACAACATAAACTGCCAATATTGATCGACCAAGGCGAGGCAGATGAATTTTTAGTCGAACAATTAAAGCCGGAGATCTTACAACTTGCGTGTACACAAGCAGATCATCCCCTGACACTGCGTATGCAAGCGGGCTATGATCACAGTTATTTTTTTATCCGATCTTTTGTTGGTGAACATATCGCTTATCATGCCGAGGCTTTGGCTCGGTAGGTGGTGCTTCTCCTAAGTCTTTTTTCAGTACTTGATTCATAACGACCTCACTAACTTACCTGCCCCCAGCTGGATTCATTGGCAAATCGTAACGGTATCCCTGCTTTCCTGCACTGTGATGATGCGATGGTTATGAAGGCGGCGTTTTGCTGCATGGCGGAGATTGTGCTTCTTGTTTGCCGCGTTTATCCCATTCCTCTGGGGTATAGCAGTGCAGTCCAAGTGCATGGATCTTCGTCATGATGTCTTTTCCAAGAATTTTGTAAACAAGCTGATGCCTAGCGACTGGCAATGTTGATTGGAATTCTCTAGCAACGACAGTGATTTTAAAATGTGATTGCGCGCCTTGGGGCACTTTATGTTTGTGACTTTCATCAACTATTGATAAATGGTCTATAGTTAATAGTTCACAATTATTAAATTTTTGCTGAATATGGGTTTTTGCACAAAACATGCTTAAATTGTCCTATACTGGTAATAATGTGTTTTTCTTTAAAAGAATGATTTTGAATATATCACCATAATGTATTGATATCAATAAAAAAATTAGAGCTGTTTATGAAAATATGATGGACAAGCATTTTTCAGTGCTTTCCCGAAGGATTAGAGGGAGAATAAGAATGAATAATATATATAAAGGCGTCTCTCCCATTGAAATATTGGTTTTCATCGCGATTGTTACTTTTTTAGTTGCCATTGCTATCCCGCTGTATGATCACTATGTGATGCGAACAAAAATGAATAAAGTTTTCGATGTGATTGTTGAACACAGTACGGCGGTTGGAGAATATTTTGTGCGTGAAGGCGTCATGCCATTGACGGCAAGTGATGCGGGTTTGGATACTTCAGCGAACCAAAGTGAACACTTAAAGCTGATTATTTACGCCAATATCAGCCCAACACAAGTGAATATGAGTTATACCTTAGATAATTTTTCTGAGGAAGTGGATGATGCAACCATTGTTTATAAAGGGGCTGCAGCAGCAGATGGTGTGAACTGGGCTTGTGAGAGCAGCGAAGTGTCTAATGAATACCTGCCAGATCGTTGTCAAGGCAGGTCGTGATTTCCTAAGTTTGATGGCATTTAGGATGGTTCTAGAAAAAGCAGTTAAGCTTGTAGCGAGGGTGATTAAGGTATTGAAGATTCAGTGCATTAATCGGCCGCAGTAGAGCTTAACTGCTTTTTCTGGGTTTAAGTGTATAATATAATACATTTAGGATTTAAGTTTATTCACGGAGGAAGCAAATGAAAACGAAAGTTATAAAATTCACCCAAGCCGGTGCTAGTTTAGTTGAGCTGATGATTGTCGTTGCTATTATTGGGATTTTAGCCGCTTTGGCCATTCCTGCCTATCAGGATTATACAATAAGGGCAAAAGTATCAGAAGTGTTAACACTGGCCAGTAAGGAAAGAACCACGATTACCGAATATTTTATGGCACACGGAAGCATGCCGACCAGTCCAGAAGATGCCGGGATTAATATGTCCCCGGAGCAAAGCGAGTTTGTTGCTGTGGTTTCCTATAGCACTATAAATGATAGCACCAGTGAGTTGACCTTTACGCTAGAGCGGTTAACCGCAGCTGCCAATGATAAAACCATTGTTTTTGAAGGGATAGCCAGTGAAAATGGTTTAGCTTGGAAATGTAGTGGTGGGTCCTTGCCAAAAAAATATTTGCCAGTGAGTTGTCGCGGTGGGAACGACGACAGTACGCAAACCGGTTAGTCCTGTCATCATTCATTTTGTTATTCCCGCCCAGGCTAGCCATTAAGCGGCTGGCTTGGGTTAGGGGGATGGCATATGATTTTTAAACAATAAAATCTTCGCTCAACTTTTTAGCAACAGGCTGATTCAATAGTTTGACATATTGTGGCAAGCCATTTTTATAAGGCGGCGGATCTTCGCCAGCGATCAGCGGCGCTAAGTAACGTCGGCAAGCTTCGGTGATCCCAAAGCCATCAGCACGGATGTATTCAGGCGGCATGCTTTTTTCAATATTGGCGACATCCGCTAAGTTTGCTTCACCGATACGCCATTGGTAGGGTTCATTGCTTTCTCGGACGATGATCGGCATGATGGCGTTTTTGCCCGCTAAGGCGAATTCAACGGCCGCTACACCCAATGCATAGGCTTGGTCAACGTCTGTTTTGGAAGCGATATGGCGGGCGGAGCGCTGCAGGTAATCCGCCACTGCCCAGTGGTATTTATAATCTAATTTACTTTTGATGAGCTGAGCCAATTGTGGTGCTACGCCGCCTAATTGGGTGTGACCAAACGCATCTTTTAAACCTGCATCGCTTAAAAAGCGCCCTTGCGCATTGCGCACACCTTCTGAAACTGCAATCACACAATATTCATTTTGTTTCACGCAGTCATCGACACGACTTAAGAATTTAGCTTCATCAAAGGGCACTTCAGGGAATAGAATGATATGCGGTGGATCATTTTCTTGCTCACCTGCTAGTCCCGCCGCGGCGGCGATCCAACCGGCATGGCGACCCATGACTTCCATGATGAAGACTTTGGTTGAGGTGGCGGCCATCGAAGCGACGTCAAAGCTGGCTTCGAGGATGGAGACTGCAACATATTTAGCCACTGAGCCAAATCCAGGACAATTATCAGTGAGGGGCAGATCGTTGTCGACGGTCTTAGGAATGCCGATGCATTGCATGTCATAACCCATTTGTGTCCCTAATTGTGACACTTTATAGGCGGTATCTTGCGAATCCCCGCCGCCATTGTAAAAGAAATAGCGGATGTTATGGGCGGCGAAGACCGCAAGCAGACGCTCATATTGCGCGCAATTTTCATCTAAACTCTTTAATTTATAGCGACATGAACCAAAGGCGCCCGCCGGGGTATGGCGTAAGGCGGCAATGGCGGCCGGATCTTCCTGGCTGGTATCGATCAGATCCTCCGTTAAGGCGCCAATAATGCCGTTGCGGCCAGCAAATACCTTGCCGATCTGCTGT
>JAZGGN010000316.1:0-2183 GCA_036480475.1 Gammaproteobacteria bacterium | reverse complement strand
CGAGTTCATGAGCCACTTCACAATCTTTCGCATCACAGCCTTTGCGATTTTCAACCGTTTTCACCGCATTGGCAATCATCCTCGCATTGCGGTAAACCGAACGCGGCAGCCAATCATTACGACGCACCTCGTCAAGCATAGCACCCCGTACGCGGATACTGGCATAAGTAGGGAATGAAGCCCCCTTACTCGGATCATAATTTCTTGCTGCTTCAAGTAAGCCTAACATGCCCGCTTGAAATAAATCATCAAGCTGGATAAATTTTGGCAAATGACTTAGTAAGTGATAAGCAATACGCTTCACCAGAGGGGTATAACGATCGACAAAACTTGCCTCTGTCCCCCCTTTCAAACGCTGATATGCTGATTCCGTGTCCATTGATATGCCTCAAGCAATACATGTGCTATAACAATATGATTATAAATAATTTTTCAAAAGAATTGTGCCAATACAAAACGACTTAAGTAGACCTATTCTTTTAATTTTGAGTATAGACTAATTTCTTGTGTACAATGGATTTCAGGCAGGTTCCTCAGCAAGAATTCTCTGGGCGATTGCTTTGGCTTGTTGCAATTCATCCCACAGAACAGGAAATTCTGGGATATCTTCGTCACGCTCGATCATGGTAGATACTTCACCAAAGCGTTGAACTGCCGCCATATATAAATCCCATACAGGGTCAATAATCAGCTCGCCATGCGTATCAATAACATGAGTACCATAGTCTTTATGGCCCGCCAAATGGAACTGCTGAACCCGCGCGACAGGCATCGCATTTAAATAATCATGTGGGTTAAAATCGTGGTTTTGGGCACTGACATAGATGTTATTAATATCAAGTAAAATTAAACAATCTGCTTGCTCAGCCACTGCGGCTAAAAAATCCCATTCTTTATAATCTGCTTGCTGAAAATTTAAATAACTGGACGGGTTTTCTAACAAAATACGCTGCTGTAAAAATTCTTGTATTTGTTGTACACGACTAACAACGTGCTCAAGGGCTTCTTGCGTATAAGGCAAAGGCAACAAATCGTGTGAATTTTGACCAGAAATACCGATCCAGCAGAGATGATCAGAAATCCATGCGGGTTCAATACGTGCCGCCAATTGCTTTAATTGGCGTAAGTACACCATATCAATCGGATCAGTCCCGCCGACAGAAAGTGAAACGCCATGCATCACCATTGAGTAATGCGCGCGGATTTCATCTAAATAATATAAAGGCCGCCCACCCTCACTAAAATAATTTTCTGAAACAACTTCCAGCCAATCCAATGGGGGTTTATGCTCTAAAATATAAGCATAGTGCTTGGTCCGCAAGCCTAAGCCAAAGCCAAGATAAGGGGGATTTTTAATTGTATTTATCATTTGAAACCTTTTAACCTAATATCAGATAAGACATACAAAATACTGTAGAATTTAGGATAATTTTAAATTTCACAATATTTTAACCTAAATTCGGTAGTAGAAGTTAACTGCTAAATCTGGGTTTAGGAGAAGAACACTCATGTCGCGTAAATTATTTGCTTGTATTTCAATCATAAGCTTAATTGCAGTCATCTTGCTTTATTTCATTTGGCCGCCAGTCCTGCATTTTTTATGGCTGATCATCCCCTATATTGCCATTGGACTTCACGATATGTCGAGCACCCATAATATTTTGCGCAATTATCCGGTCATCGGTCATTTGCGATATATGTTTGAATTTATTAGTCCAGAAATCAAACAATATTTTATTGAAGACAATCAAAGCGGCCGACCTTACAACCGTGAAATGCGATCATTGATTTACCAACGCTCTAAAGGCGCTGTAGATACCCTCCCCTTTGGCACTCAGCAAAATATTAGCAATATTGGTTATGAACTTGCCTATCACTCACTCTCACCGAAAATTGTACCAGAGAATGCGACACAATTAATTGTCGGCGGGCCTGATTGTCAAAAACCTTATAAAGCATCGCGCTTAAATATTTCAGCGATGAGTTTTGGTGCCATCAGCAGTCATGCGGTGGAAGCCATGAATTTAGGGGCAAAGATGGGCAATTTTTTTCAAAATACGGGTGAAGGTGGCTTAACTGAACATCATTTAAAACACGGTGGGGATGTGGTTTGGCAAGTCGCGACCGGCTACTTTGGCTGTCGCACTAGATCTGGTGACTTTGATCCAAAAGAATTTCAGCGT
>JAZGGN010000315.1:0-3079 GCA_036480475.1 Gammaproteobacteria bacterium | reverse complement strand
AATTATTTCGCCGTCGTGGTGAGTTGGCAAGAGCAATACGGATCCACCAAAATTTAGTGGCACGAACTGAATTGAGTCCACAGCAGCGTATTGAAGCTATGGTTTCACTGGGACAAGATTATTTAAGTGCTGGCGTTTTTGATCAATCGGAGCGGATTTTTCAAGAAGTTGTTGAAGTGGGCGGTAAGCACTTAGTTTTAGCATTAAGATGTTTACTTGATATTTATCAGCAAGAAAAATCTTGGCAGAAGGCGATCCATGCGGCCAAAAAGTTGGAATCGTCGAGTGGTGAAGATCAGCGAGAAGTGATTGCACATCATTATTGTGAACTTGTTGAAGAATCTCTTAAAGATGGCCAACTTGTCCAAGCAGCGGCTTATCTTAAGCGAGCAGCGACGACTTATTCTGGATCTGTGCGCACGAGCTTGCTGCAGGCAAAAATGGCAACAGAAGAGGGCAAGTATGAAGCTGCAGTGAAGTACTATCAGCAGGTGGAAAGCCAGGATCCTGATTATCTTTCTGAAGCGGTCCCACAAATAGTGGCGTGTTATTACCAGCTTGGGCGGGAAAAAGAATGTATGGCGTATTTGCGCGGACTATTAAATCAATATTCACGTATTTCAATTGCACTCACTTTGGCTGAGGGCATTAAGAAATATCATAATATTGAAGAGGCTGTTGATTTTGTGGCGGATCATTTAACCCATCATGCCTCGATTCGAGGGTTAAACCAATTGATACAATGGCATATTGATACCAGCTATGGCAAGGTAAAAAGCAAGCTGCAGGTTTTACATAATATAACGACGAATTTATTGCGTAATAAGCCAATATATCGTTGCCGCAATTGTGGTTTTTCTGGTAATTTACTACATTGGCTTTGCCCCAGTTGTAAGCGCTGGAATAATATGAAGCCAATTCATGGTTTGGAAGGTGACTAAACAATTCGCCTGCGCGGGGAACCCGCGTTAACGGCGCCCAAAGTGGAGCATTGCATGGCGCCTCCTTGGAAACCCCATCGCTCTTGACTCGCGAGCAAGCTCGCGAGTTTTTTTTTAAAACCTGAAAAAGGTAAATAGTAAAGGTAAACAACGTGGAATTTATTGATCTGAAAACACAGTATCAGCATATTCGTGATCAAGTACACGAACGTATCGATCGCGTGCTTAGTCATGGGCAATATATTATGGGCGAAGAAGTTACTGAACTTGAAGGTCGCTTAAGTGATTTGGTTGAAGTTAAGCATGCTATCACAGTGTCTAGTGGGACAGATGCTTTGCTATTGGCGCTACTGGCTTTAGGGGTTGGTCCTGGTGATGAAGTCATTACGACACCATTTAGTTTTATTGCGACAGTAGAAGCAATCTTATTATTAGGTGCCAAGCCAGTTTTTGTCGATATTGACGCTAGAACTTATAATATCGATCCGGCTTTAATTGCAGTCGCCATCACACCACGTACTAAAGTGATTATGCCGGTTAATCTTTTTGGCCAATGTGCAGATTATGACGTAATTAATGAGATTGCTGAGCGTCATGGGATCAGTGTTGTAGAAGATGCGGCGCAAAGTTTTGGTTCCAAATACAAGACACGATATTCTTGTGGCTTGGCGACCATTGGCTGTACCAGTTTTTATCCTTCTAAGCCTTTAGGGACTTATGGGGAAGGTGGTGCTTGCTTTACGCACGACGAAGAATTGGCACATAAATTAAAATTATTGCGCGTGCATGGCGAAGAAAAGCGCTATCATCATTTACTGATGGGGATGAATGCGAGATTGGACAGCATTCAGGCAGCCATTCTCTTGGTTAAATTGGAAATTTTCCCTCAGGAAATCGATAAGCGTATGACGATTGCTCATCACTATGCAGGATTACTTAATAATATTGTACAAACACCGTATATTGAGGCGCATAATGAAAGTGTATTTGCACAATATACCATTGAAGTTGATCAACGCGATGAAGTACAGGCGTTTTTACGTCGCAATAACATTCCCACTGCAGTGCATTACCCTAAAACCATTCCTGGGCAAGCCGCTTATTTGTCTGTCGAAACCAAGATTGGTAAATTTCCAGTGGCTGAAAGGGCTGCAAGTCGTGTGTTAAGCTTACCGATGCATCCTTATTTAACGGTGGCGGATCAAGAAAGTGTCAGGGATGCACTGCGTCAGTGTAATATGGGGAAGGCAGCATAAAGTGACTATAGAGAATAATACGCGCATTATTATTGCTTTGGATTACTCTGATCAGAGGCAAGTGAATGCTTTGGTAGAACAACTGGATCCCAAGCGTGTTAAATTAAAAGTAGGCAAAGAATTATTTACCCGCTTTGGTCCGGACTTAGTGAAGCAACTTGTCGCACAAGGATTTGATGTTTTTCTTGATTTGAAATTCCATGATATCCCCAATACCGTCGCAAAAGCTTGTCAGGCAGCCGCCGATCTAGGCGTGTGGATGATCAATGTCCATGCTTCAGGTGGGCGCCGTATGTTACAAGCCGCACAAGAATCATTGGTAGATTCTGGTCAACAAAAGCCATTATTGGTTGCCGTGACAATACTGACCAGCTTGGCTGAAGATGAATTGGGAGAAATTGGCTTCCAAGGGACCGCGGCTGAACACGTCAATCAATTGGCACTGTTGGCGCAAGACTGTGGCTTGGATGGTGTTGTATGCTCTGCGCAAGAAGCGCTTGCATTGCGTCGTTTGTGTCAAGCGGGGTTTCGTTTAGTAACGCCAGGTATAGAATTGACTGACAACGTAACTTCTGACCAGAAACGTACCACCTCTGTGCAGCAAGCGATCAATAATGGTGCTGATTATTTAGTAATTGGTCGAGCTGTAACCACATCGTCTCAACCTTTAGAAAAAATTAAACGAATAGAATTAGACATTGCCCAGTGTATTGTGGAATAATATGCTGGCTTCTTGTATAGACACTATCCAGTTGGAAAAATACTGTCTAAGGGTTGCTCCTAAAGCATAAGGTCACATTAAGAAGCGTATTGATGGATTATATTAATTTTTTAAAGGAGATAGAAAAATGAAAATATTGCTTAAAATGCTCTGTGCAGTTG
>JAZGGN010000314.1:0-3428 GCA_036480475.1 Gammaproteobacteria bacterium | reverse complement strand
AAGTTGGCAGAACAAAATTTTATTTTTAGAAGATATTGGCGAAGAAGTTTACCGGATGGACCGCATGCTGGCTCAATTACAGAACGCTGATATTTTAAATCAGATCAGTGGCATGATATTTGGCACTTGTAAAAACTGTGATCCCTCAGGCCGCGGCGATTTTCAATTGAGCCAAGTCCTTGAACGTTACTTCAAACCTTTAGAGATCCCAGCAATTTCTGGTGCGATGATAGGCCATCAAGCAAAACAATTTACTGTCCCCATCGGCGCAACCGTGAAACTAGACGCAGATAAAGGTGAAATTTCCTTGCTTGAACCTGCCGTAAAGTAAGAGCAGGCACATAAAATAAAGCGTTAAATAACCTCAATACGCTGTATAAGATCACTGAAAAATTGATCTGACCATAGTGCTATACTTGCTTGATCTTTGATAAATGGTAAAACTTCTTGTTGTGCTGCTTTAAAATCAACTTGTTTAATGCGCTCATTTAATAAATCTAATAATTCTTTCCTGGTGAACGGTTTATCTGCGGACCAATGTTGGCTTTGGATGAGTCGCTGCTTCAGATGCTCAACTCGCACAGAGGTCTCTCTCGCAATAAACCAAACCAAATCATACCAATCCCGTCCTTTTACTCGGGTTTTCCATTGGCGTCCGATCACTGCATGCAGTTTTCCGGCAAATAAGTCTGGTAATTGCATGGTGAGCACACTAAAAGGCATGGGTTGCAATAATGTCTTTGCTTCAGTTTCAAACCCACCTGGCGGGTCAACATCAATTTCCATTTTGATTTTGATTTTAATCAGCTCGTTTTCATGCATTGCAGAAGTCACAATATCAGGTGCTTTGATCATAATTAACTGCTTTTTAGTTCCAGACTTTATAAATGCTGATTTAATCTGACTTATTTTAGTCTTAGTTTTTGTATCAACTTCTGCGCTAATGCCAAAGCTCTCAAGCTCTATTTGGATGGCTGAATTATAGCTTTCTAAGTTAAAATCTGGTGTTGCTGTCAATAATGAAAAATCAAGATCTTCAGAAAAGCGTTCCAATTGATAAAGTATACGCAAAGCAGTCCCACCATAAAACGTAGCCTTTAGAAAAAATTTACTACGCCACAAAGCAAGTAATGCAATCTCTTGCATAATCTCTTTTAACGCATTGATATAATCTTGTCGAGTATCCGTGCGATAACGTTGCAACATCAACTCTAATCGTTTATCCACGATACCTTTCCCTAATATATGAGGCTAGACAATCAATATTTTTATTTCGATAAACCTTGGCAATTTTTTCAACGAGTGCACCATCAAAATTTGCGAATTGTTCAGAATCAATTCGAAGATTTACATACAAATAGTCTTCTAATGCCTGGTAAGAAGTCGTATCTAATGGTGGATTTCTCGCAAGTAATAAATCAGCTAACGCTTTCTCTGGTGTCGCTATCAATATAAAATGGTTTTCATCCAGTTGTTTTTGTGTAATGCCTACACAGTACTTGTCTGTACGTAAATAACGATAACTGAAACTGCCAACAGGGGTATTGAAATATTTAGTCCTTCTATCCGTAATACTGGTCACCGTAAATACGCGCTCAGGAATTAATTGATAAAAGGATAGTGCATATTCCAGCGAAATTGCGGAAGGACCATAAATGAGATTGGCTAATACTTCCTTACAATATGCCTGCCTGGCGTACTTTGGACCAAACACATACAAGCCTTTTTTAACACGGATAAGTGCTTGATCTTTCAACAACTGGCGGATCTTATCTCTAGGGCGCTTATAGCCTGACAATATATCAGTAAGTTGTATAGAATCAATCTCTTCGCTTAATACACGATCGCGTATCTCATTTGCTCTCATCATTTCTCTCCAGTATGTCGGTAATTATTCGACATACTGGCTATTTTGTCAAGTTTCCGCACCTCGTCACTGCCTAGAGCCTCAGGACGTGTCCCGACTAATTTGACTCAGAACGATCAAGCAATCCAGGCAGCAATATCGAAAAAAACTTCTAACCTAAAAAAAGTTAGCACTTTTCAATACTTGATTTTGAACGCACAGGTGAATTGCAATAGGTCATCCATAAAGAACAGTGCCAAGCCTAACTTGAACCACCATCGTCATCTTCACGCTCAGTCGCCTCTGGATTGTAATTCTCGACTTTTTCGCGCAATTTCTGACCTGGATGAAAAGTGACGACCCTGCGCGCAGACACGGGGATCTGTTCGCCCGTTTTTGGATTACGCCCTGGGCGTTCGCTCTTATCGCGGAGTTGAAAGTTGCCAAACCCGGATAGTCTGACGTGATGACCATTTTCCAAAGCGGCTTTGATTTCTTCAAAAAGTACTTCAATCAATTGTTTCGCTTTACGCTTATTCAGCGCCAACTTAAGAAACAAGTGTTCCGCTATTTTTGCCTTTGTTAATGCAGCCACAGTATTAATTCCTTAACGAAATTGCATATGCTTCATTCAAATCAGAGATAATATCATTCATATAATTTATTATCTCCGTGTCTGTAAGAGTGCGCGAATAATGCTGAAAGATCAAGCCTATAGCAACACTTTTTTTACCTTTTGTAATGCCTTCGCCATAATAAACATCGAAAAAGAAGAGTTTTTGCAAACACTCATTGGCAGACTGAATTATTATATTCTCAATTTGTTGTGCTGTCACGTTTTTATCAATAATAAATGAAATGTCCCGACGAATGGCAGGAAACTTTGACAATGGTTTAAATTTATTTAATTTGATTTTTTGTAAAGCTTCTACCTTTAACTCAAAAGCATAAACTGGACCGTTAATGTCTAATTGTTGTGTGAGTCGTGGGTGTATGCCACCGATCCAACCTAAATCTAAACCATTTTGTTTGATGACAGCAGTTTGCCCAGGATGCAATGCAGGGTGTGCCTCTGCGTTATACTGAAGTGCTTCAGGCGCATGGGTCAGTTGTGCAATCGCTTCAATGTCTGCTTTCAGATCATAATAATCAAAATCTCTATCCGCTTGCCCCCATTGATCAACACTGGCTCGGCCAACAACAATGCCCGCAATCATCGCTTGTTGCCTAATCTCCCCGCCTTCTTTATAAAAACACAAACCTTCCTCAAACAAACGCATATCCTGGTGTTGCCGGTTTTGGTTATTCACCACCGCCATAAGTAGACCTGGCCATAAGCTCATTCGCATTTGCGCGTGCTCAGGAGAAATTGGATTTAATAAATCGATGCCTGCATGTTCAAAATTAAATAATTGCTGCAATTGTGGGTCAATGAAGCTATAGCTGATAACTTCACGATAGCCCCGATCAACCAGCAAATTAGTGATCTGCTGTACACTTAGCTGATTATGGTCATTAGGTGCGGCTAATTGTGAAATGATCGAATGCGTCGGTATTTCATTATAACCATAAATGCGAGCCA
>JAZGGN010000313.1:0-6477 GCA_036480475.1 Gammaproteobacteria bacterium | reverse complement strand
TCAACCTGGCATAAATCTGAGCGCTAAACACGGAAGTTATTTCGTGCCCGTTCCTTAGGCCATGCCTGCCTCATCATTTGAGTTTTGCCGCAGCCATCAAGCCTTGAATATAATACTCATAATCGACTAAACCATAAGCATTTTCGATTTGTTCGCGCAAAAAGCGTCGTTCTTCTTCACTGGCTGTTTGAGGATCACCTTCTTCGACATCTATCAATCTCACAATAACAAAATCACCTGAAGCCAGCACTTCGCCATCCACCGTCCCTGATTGGTGTGCTGGTAATTGAAATGCCAGTGTGGATATCATCGGATCCGTATCACTTTGTGTCTGTTGTGTGATTGATGCTTGTTGCTGCCAACTCAAATCATGTTGCTGCAACGTCGATGCAATATCACCACCTGCACGCAATTGCGCCAGTAGATCTTCTCCCAAAGCTTGCACTTGTTGTTGTGCGTCAACCGCAGCCAATCGCTGATTGATTTGATCTTCTACCGCATCAAATGGCCGAGGCTCAGCGGGTTCGTGTTCTTTAATACGTAACACCAATACCGTTTGTGGATCCATTTGGATAAGGTCACTATTTTGTCCGGCAACGAGCACGTCTTCACTGAAACTGGTTTGGATCACTTTATTATCTTCAGCAACGCCCTCACCGCCCGCTCTGGTAAATAGATCCGTAGATTGTATCGTTAGATCTAAAGCATCTGCGGCAGGCTGCAATGAATTGACATTAACGAAAGTTAGATCGCCCAATTGATCAATCATCGATGCAAATTCACTTTGCGCAAGATCACTTGCCAGCATTTCTTTGATATCTTCACGCACAGTCTCTAATGGGGTTTGTTCAGCCATTTCTTGATCGATAAGCTGGATAACTTCAAAACCACTGCCAGTACGTACCGGTGGCGTCACTTCACCAGGCTGGCTTAAACTTTCAACTGCTGCTTCAAATTCAGAAGCAAGCGTGCCTGCGGTAAACCACGGCAATTCGCCACCGTCAGAAACAGAAAAAATATCATCTGAATATTGCTTCACTAGATCAGAAAAATCACGTCCTAGACTTAATTCTTTCTCAATCTCATCCAACTTCACTTGCGCTTCTTCAAGCTGCTCAGCAGAAGCATTTGACGGTAGGGCGATTAATATATGCGCCACTTTCCAACGCGCTGGTTTTTGATAATAGCTGATATTCTGTTGATAAAAACTTTCTATATCGTTCTCACTGATCACTTGCCTGGCAATAATATCATTCAAAGATAACTGTAAGTATTCAATACTGATTTTCTCAGTCGTCGCGAAAGTCGATAAATTATCTTGATAATAGCGCTGTGCTTCTTCTTGATTTGGTTTAACTTCAGCAATAAATTTTTCTGCAGGGATCACTAAATAATCAAAACTGCGCTGTTGTTCCACCAGCCGAATCGTTTCGTCAAGTTCATTGGGCAAAACAAAAGAACTGGCAAGCATGCCCGCACGCAATTGATTCACTAACATGCTTTGCTGTAATTCCTGGATAAACAGATCGGGTGTTGCATAGACTGAAGCCACGGTTTGGTAAAATCGTGTTAAAGAAAACTCACCATCTTCTTGAAATTCTGGAAAATTGCCCAAAGTCGCTTCCGCCTGCGCTTTACTAATCATAAATCCATTTTTCACCGCATCTTGGCGTAGCAATTGCATCACGATCAATTGGTCAACCGCTTGCTGCCTGATTTGCGCTTCCATACCGGGAAGCATAAAGAAATCCTCACCCAATGTCTCTTGCTGCTGGGACAATAATTGATCATAAACAGATTGCACTTGTGCCTCCGTGATTGGATCACCATTGACCTTAACCACTGTGCCCGAGGTGTCTCCTTGTCTGGAAAAGAAGGACTCAACCCCCCACAAGGCAAAGGTCACAGCAATGATCAAAACAATCGCCCAAGCTATCCAACCCTGAATACGTTCATGAATACGTTGTAACATATTAAAATCCTATCATTTATCTTAGAAGAAACCACTTTCCGACGAAGCTACAGTTAGCTACTCTAATGTGCAACTTCCCAATTATCCCCTACTCCGATACTCACTCGCAAGGGGCTTTCCAACGTTAAAACACTCGTCATAATTTTTTCAATTTCAACTTTTGCAGCTTCAACCTCATTATGCGCGACTTCAAACACGAGTTCATCATGTACTTGCATGATCATATACGCATCCAGCTTGAGTTTCCGTAACCAAGCATCCATTTCGATCATCGCTTTTTTCATGAGATCAGCAGCTGTCCCTTGCATCGGCGCATTAATTGCCGTGCGCTCTGCGGCGCGTTGACGCTGGAAATTACGCGCATTGATTTCGGGTAAATATAGTCGGCGTCCCATTAAAGTTTCGACAAATCCATTCTGATGTGCTTGCTCACGGGTGGCTTGCATATACGCTTGCACCCCAGGATAGCGCTGAAAATAACAATCCATATAGTCTTGCGCCGCTTCACGGGTCACACCCAATTGTTTGGCTAAGCCAAACGCTGACATGCCATAAATCAAGCCAAAATTGATCGCTTTACTGTGTCGCCGCTGCTCTGCCGTGACTTTCTCTAACGGCGTATTAAATACTTCTGCTGCAGTGGCTTGATGAATGTCTAAACCTTGCGCAAAAGCCTGCAATAAGCCCGGATCCTGTGACAGGTGTGCCATAATGCGTAATTCAATTTGTGAATAATCAACAGAGATGATTTTATAGCCTTCAGGTGCAATAAATGCTTTGCGGATGTAACGACCTTCAGGGGTGCGCACTGGGATATTCTGCAAATTCGGATCACTCGATGATAAACGTCCTGTTGCAGTGACAGCTTGATGATATGAGGTATGTACCCGACCCGTACGCGCATTAATGAAAGTCGGCAAAGCGTCTAAATAAGTCGATTTTAACTTCGCTAATTGACGATATTCCATGATCACTTTCGGTAAAGGATAA
Organism: Gammaproteobacteria bacterium; assembly: GCA_036480475.1. Taxonomy (GTDB): domain Bacteria; phylum Pseudomonadota; class Gammaproteobacteria; order JAZGGN01; family JAZGGN01; genus JAZGGN01. The sequence continues at coordinate 3,515 of JAZGGN010000313.1, read as the reverse complement.
TCATAAGCGAGTTCTTGCAATACCGCTTCTGCGGTTGAAGCCTGCCCTTTGGGTGTTTTTTTCAATACCGGTAATTTTAATTTGTCATATAAAATTTCTTGCAATTGCTTCGGTGAAGCGAGATTAAAATTTTCTTCAGCGATGGTATGTGCTTGTGCTTCCAAGTCGACGATGCGCTTTGCAAACACGTCACTTTGTTGTTTTAATAATTTGGCATCGATCAAAACACCGCGACGTTCCACACGTGACAGTACAGCGATCAATGGCATTTCTAATTCGGTAAATACACGCTGCAACCCTTCAACTTCAGCAACCTGCGGCCACAGCACCTCATGTAATTGCAAGGTAATATCCGCATCTTCCGCCGCATACGGTGTCGCTTGCTCCAATGTGACTTGGTTAAAGGTCACTTGCTTGGCACCACGACCCGCAACATCGGTAAATTGAATCGTTTGTTTCCCTAAATATCTTAACGCCAGTGAATCCATATCATGACGGCTGGCAACACTATTTAAAACATAGGATTCCAGCATGGTATCGTAGGCCAGTCCATTGAGTTGAATATCGTAATTCGCCAACACGCTGCGATCATACTTTAAGTTTTGACCAATGATTTTTGTGTTTTCATTTTCTAATAAAGGTTTTAACTGGCTTAAAACAAATTCACGTGACAACTGGATCGGTGCATTTTCATAATCATGGCCACAAGGCGCATAGGCCGCCTCACCCGCTTTGATTGCAAAAGAAACACCAACAATTTCAGCATCGATCACATTTAAGCTGGTCGTCTCCGTATCAAAAGCAAAACTTTTAGCTGCAGCCAAACGCTGCAACCATACCTTAAAATCAGCTTCACTCAGCACGGTTTGATAATTTCCAGTTTGTGCTTCATCTGGTGTGTCTTCATCCTCCAGCAACGCTTTCAACCAGGTGCGAAACTCTAATTGCTGGAACAGTTCAATTAAGCGCGCTTTATCCGGTGGTGAACTTGTTAATTCAGGCAAAGCAAAATCAAGCGATACCTCCCGCTTTAAGGTGATAAGTTCTTTCGACAACGGTAAAAAGTTTAAACTGGCGCGCAAATTGTCACCAACTTTACCTTTGAATTCATCCGCTTTCGCCATAATTTCAGCAAGTGTGCCATAGTGATCTAGCCATTTTACGGCGGTTTTTGGCCCCACCTTAGGCACACCGGGAACATTGTCGACACTATCACCAATCAAGGTTAAATAATCGATCATTTGCTCAGGTGTCACGCCAAATTTTTCTTTAACGCCGGCTTCATCGAGGGTCGTGTTGGTCATGGTGTTGATCAATGTCACATAGGAATTGACCAATTGCGCAAGATCTTTATCACCCGTGGAAATAATCAATGATTTTTTTAACGCCGTAGCTTGCTGCGCTAGAGTCGCGATCACATCATCAGCCTCAACGCCTTCGATCATAAGCAATGGGAAGCCCATCGCTTCGATCACTTGCAGCAAAGGTTTAAACTGGACTGATAATTCATCCGGCATGGGTGCCCGGTTGGCTTTATACTGCGGATAAAGGTCATCACGAAAGGTTTTACCCTTGGCATCGAAGATAACAATGATATGACTCTCTGGATAATCTTTCATTAAACGGCGCATCATATTGACGACGCCATAAACCGCACCTGTCGGCTGCCCTTTGGAATTACTCAACGGCGGCAAGGCGTGAAAAGCACGAAAGAAATAAGAAGAGGCATCAACTAAGACAAAAGGTTTCATTGTTTACGACTTGGTGTTTCAACATGAACACATATTACACGGCTACATTTCCAACAGCAATGCTTTTTCTAGGTTTACATGATCTATGACCTTGACTCTGCAATTCACCTATGCTGCAATGACCTCATTCACTTTGAGATAAAAAAACTAACCCATTTTAGGAGATCTCGTCATGAGCACCGCTGTACCCAGAACCACCTTGTTACTCAATTGGTATGCTAACCCTTACCACACGCCCATATTCATTGCCAAAGCCCAAGGCTACTACCAAGAGGCAGGCATTAATTTAGCCATTTTGGAAACCACCGATCCCAGCGATGTCACCGAAATCGTTGGTCGTAATATCGTTGATATTGGCTTAAAGGCGATGGTACATTGTTACGCTGCACGTGATCGAAATTATCCAGTCAAATCTATTGGCACCTTGCTCGATGAACCTGCGACGGGGCTCATCTTTTTAAAAAGCAGCAATATTAAAAGCTTCGATGATATCCGCGGCAAAAAGGTCGGCTATGTCGGCGAATTCGGCAAAGTGATGATCGATGATTTAGCCAAACAAGCGGACATTGATAGCAGTGAATACGAAACGGTACGCACCGGCATGAACGTTGCCCATGCCATCAGCCAAGGTATTGTGGATACTGGCATTGGCATTGGTAATTTCCAACAAATAGAATTAGAACATCTTTGTGGTGAAGAAACCGGCATGTTACGTATCGATGAACTCGCCGGACTGGGCTGTTGCTGCTTTTGTTCCGTACTTTATATCGTCAATGAAGAAACCATCGCGATGCAACCGGAAATGCTGAAAAATTTCATGCGAGCAACACAACGTGCGACGGCCTATACCATAGAAAACCCTGAAAAAGCATTCGCCATTCTGTGTGAACAAAATCCACGCTTAAACACGGAACTTTATCATAAGATATTTATTAGCTCTTTGCCTTATTTTTCACGTGATTTGAAAAACGTTGCAAGAGATTGGGAAAAAGTGGGTCGTTATTCGGCACAACTGGGGATCACCCCTGAAGATCATGATCCTAAAGATTGCTACACCAATGAGTTTGTGCCAACACAGGCCTATGCCAGCATGCCACCTTTATCGGAAGAACGCGAAGGCAAGGCAGCGTAAGCTTTTTTGCTTTTGTGCGAATTATTAACTGAGGGTCATTTTACCAATGACCCTCACCCATCTTTAGTTACTCACTCGCAGTAGTGTTGTAAGAAAATTCATAATTAAAACCATCAAAATTGATGTCGGAACCACTCTCGAAAGCCACTTGCATGTCCGTTATAATTTTTGATCCTAACGATTCATACCAAATATTCCAAGTGCTCGTATCTATTTCATAACTTGTACCATCTACGTCAAATTCATATCCTGTAACACTTTTATCAAAAAAAAGCACATCATTCGTAAATTTAATTTGGTTGACTCTGTTCTCCCCATCAACATAATCAGTTTCTATAATATAAGCACCATTGTAGTAACCACCAAAATCATCGTAAGAATAAAGATAGACCTTTGAATTTGTTCTTACTGCAAACTGTAAATCTTCTAGTACTGTTTGCATCGCAAGACCACTTTTCAGAGAGCCGTAGAAGTCGAATACCTCTGAGTCCCAAGTACTACCATCTTCATACGTCACTACAAAATTTCCAACATTGCCCACATCGCCATAACCCTCAATTGACCGGATCTTCTGCAAGTGAAGTGTAGACTTGTTAAACTGAGATAAATCGGGGCTTGGGCCTGATTTTTCG
>JAZGGN010000312.1:0-7139 GCA_036480475.1 Gammaproteobacteria bacterium | reverse complement strand
CACTGGCAGCATTGTTATGGATGCTGCACATGTACATGCGGATGATTCATTAACCGCTGAAGAAATCCTAAGTGACAGTAATCTAGTGCTTCTAGCACATGAAGAAGCGCATGGTGACATACTTTCTGAACATGGGTTTGGTGATGAGCTAGCTCATGTAGATAGTTTAAGCTCACACAATGAAACTGTGATTGATCTGGAAGGCATGCTTGATCTCGGTAGCACAAGCTTAGAGAGCCTTTTAGGCGACAGTAGCACGACCGAATCAAGTGAAGCAGGCACAGTAGCGCAAGGTACAGGTACAGATCAGCTCGATCCACAGGGTGGTGTTAATGTCTATACACAAGACCCTGCTACAGAAATTCCACCAGATACGCCGCTCGCATAAAAGCTTAGCAGTACGCCTAATTTACAAATAAGTTCGCGACGATGGCGGCGCCAAGCACCAGCGCCCTTTCATCAATATCAAAGCGCGACGAATGCAACGGTGCGCTGATCCCTTCAGCGACATTACCACTGCCCAAAAAGAAAAATGCCCCTGGACGATGCTGCAAGTAGTAACAAAAGTCTTCTGCCCAGGCTGCTGGTGGGGTCTGGATATCGATATCACTCGCTGTTAAAACACGACTGGCCACGGTTTTAATTCGTTCAACCCCATAGTGTTCATTGACAACGACATCATAACCACGCAGATAATTAAATTCACAGCGATAACCCAGCTGTTCAATCGCACTTAATGAATGTTGCATTAAGCTCTCAATTTGCTCACGATCTGCTTCATTAAACGTGCGCACGGTGCCACTCAATTTTGCATGATCAGCAATAACATTGTCAGTATCGCCCGCATGAAATTGAGTGACACTCAGCACCGCACTGGAAATTGGATCGATACGGCGTGAAATAATAGATTGCCACTGCGTAACGAGCAAAGCGCCAGCAACAACAGGATCCAAACCATCTTGTGGTCTGGCCGCATGACAGCCTTTACCAACAATTGTCACTGAAAACATATCTGGTGCCGCCATCAAAGCACCCACGCGAGTACGTATTTTACCAACCTCTGTGCCCGGATCATTGTGTAAACCATACACTTCATCAACGCCTTCAAGACAGCCTTGCTCAATCATCCCTAAAGCGCCACCGGGTGCTTTTTCTTCGCTGGGTTGAAATAAGAAACGCACATTATGTTTTAATTGCGCTTTATTTTCAATGAGTAATTTGGCGACAGTTAAAGCAATCACCATGTGCGTATCGTGACCACACATATGGGCAATCCCTGTATTTTTTGAGACAAATTCATGTTGATTTTTTTCTTGCATGGGTAAGGCATCCATATCCGCACGCCATGCGATGGTTTTACTGTTGCCAGATTTTTTTAAATCAGCCGTAAAACCACAACCCCAGGACGTTTGGATCGTATAGCCCAGGGACTTAAGTACTTCCTGGCAGTAATCAGAGGTTTTATGTTCCTTGAGACTTAACTCAGGGTATTGATGTAAATGGCGACGATGTTGTACAGCCCATTGTTGCAACTCTTGCGCTTGTTGTAATAATTCCATGGTATTTTCTCCCAGCACGTTAGCGTGAAGGCAATGCAGGTGAGGTGACACGATCTGCTAAGCCAAACAATGAAATAAAATTTGAAAATACATTGTTACTCAAAGCATGCATATGATCAATATATTGATAGGTTTCCTTACGAATTTTATCTAAATCAATAGCTTCATCTAAATTGTGACTTTTTCTCATTTGCTCTAAGATCCGCAACCAGCGCTCAATTAAGGCTTGATCGGCTTCCAAATGAAATTGAAAACCATACACTTTGTCGCCATAACGAAACGCTTGCTGCTGACAAGTGCCTGAAGTCGCTAAATTAACGGCCCCTTCAGGCAGATCATAACGATCTCTATGCATTTGAAATATTTTTTCAGTATTGCCTAATGACGCAAACAGGAGATCATTCTTTCCCGCAGCGGTCAGCGAAACATCATACCAGCCCACTTCCTGGGCATCGCCAGCATACACTTTTGCACCCAGAGCTTTCGCAATCAATTGTGCCCCCAGACAGATCCCTAATATGGGCATATCATCAGCAATCGCTTGCTTTATAAGTTCAACTTCTCTGGCCAGATAGGGATAACAATCCACCTCATTCACATTCATTGGGCCACCCAGGATAATTAAACCATGATAGCCACTCAAACTGGGTTGTGCATCAGGATGATGGCCAAAATTAACATAGCGCATGCGCACACGCTCCTTTTTCAGCAAAGGATGGAATGTACCGAGAATTTCAAAGGGCACATGTTGGAAAACGAGTATTCTTTTCATTTGCAGATGTTTCTAATGATTACTGATATAATTTTAGCACATACTCACCACAGTTAAAGCATGTGCTGGACTTGATTTAGTATTATGATGAAACTGTAACCTGCTGAAAAATTTATAATTTTCAACAGCTTGCACGCGCTGCTTTCACTACGGAATTCAGGATCACCCGCAACCATGAACCTAACACAATTTTTTCAAGCCATCAGTACGGGGGCGACGGTGTTAACCCCTAACCGTCGCTTGGCAGGTCGTCTTAAAGAAGCATATAACCAACAGCAACAAGAAAAACAGTCATGGGCAAGTGCAAATATCCTGCCAGTCGAAAGTTGGCTGGGGCAATACTTTATGCAATGTGCCTCAATAGCCAGCAACAATTTTCCTTGCTTGCTCAGTTCACATCAGGAAAGCACCCTCTGGGAAGCAATTGTACAAGGATCGCCAGATCCCCTTATCAATCCAATCAGTATTGCTAAATCGGTGCAACAGGCATGGAAATTAATCAACCAATGGCATGTTGAATACAGTCAAGCTGCATTTTCACAAAATAGCGAAAGCCGTTACTTTTATCGATGTAGTCAGAAATTCAAACAACATTGCACAACAAAAGAATGGCTTGATCAATCCTCTCTGGCAAATTATTTAACTAAAACTCTGCGACAGCAAGCTTTGTTGCAACCTGCACACCTTATTATTGCCTGCTTTGATGAGCTTACACCACAGTTAAAATCATTATTTGCGCAATTGCAAACGCTTGGCACACATATAGATTACTTTGATCATGAACTATCAGAAGTATCTGTTAAAAGGTTGAGTTGCTTAGGCGTCGAGCAGGAATTAATGGCTATGGCAAAATGGGCGCAGCAACAACGAAACAAAGGCGCAACTGATATTCTATGTGTCATTCCTGATCTGCAACCATTGCGTGAGCGTGTTGTTGATATTTTTCAAACCCATACCGATGATTTTAATATCTCATTGGGACGCCCTTTAAATTCATACCCGATGATTTTTACCGCCTTGAAGCTACTCCATCTAAACCAGAAATCACATCGATTGACAGATCTCAGCCTTCTTTTACGCACCCCTTTCCTGGGTGAAGCAGAGTGTGAACAAAGTGCACGTGCACGTTTGGATGCAACTTTGCATGACCTTAATTCACATGACTTATCCAGCCACCAGCTACTTGGATCCACACAAAGCCATCATTGCTACAGTCTATACAAACGGCTTAAATCATTCACAGCAAACTTAGATCACAAAATCCCTAGTCAGTGGGCACAGCAATTCAGTCAGCAATTAATAACCTTGGGTTGGCCGGGAGAACGCAGTTTAAACAGCGAAGAATTTCAATTACATGGACGCTGGCAAAAGTTATTGCATGAGTTTGGCAGCTTGGATCTAGTCGCTCAAAAGTTTAGCTTTAGCCAAGCCATATCGACTTTAACACGTCTGGCGCAAAGCATTATTTTTCAAGCAGAAAGTAAGCCTGCAACTATTAACATTCTTGGTTTGTTGGAGGCTTCTGGCTTAACGTCTGAGTGCCTGTGGATCATGGGATTAGATGATCATGCTTGGCCGACCCCTTCACAGCCTGCTGCATTTATCCCCATTGACTTACAGCGCAAACATAATATGCCACATAGTAGTGCTCAGCGTGAACTAAAATTCAGTCAACAATTGACAAATCGCCTATTGGGCAGTGCAAACAATATTATTGTCAGCCATTCACAGCAGCAGCAAGATCAAAAATTGTCTCCCAGTCCACTGATAACTCAATATTTAAAAATCACTGAAAAAGATATTTTTGATCACTCATATGATTTAATTACCAATGAAACATTAGCTGTTTTAGAGGTGTTTTCTGATTGGCAAGGACCAGAGATATCCATAGATGAAAAAATAAAAGGTGGCGCTGCCATCCTGAAAGCACAAGCCGCCTGCCCTTTCCGTGCCTTTGCCAAATTCCGTCTCGATGCGCATTCATTGGCACCAACACAAACAGGTTTAAGCCGATTGCAACAAGGCATACTGGTACACCGAGTATTGGAAGAATTCTGGCGTACAACGCGAGATTGGCAGACACTAGTCAATTACGAAGAACAAAAACTAGAAGCATTTCTAAGTTATATTATTACCACCACTGTAACCAAGATGTCTTATGCCAAACAAGAAAGCTTGGACACCTGCCTTGATCTGGAAAAAATAGCGCTGCTGCGCTTATTAAAAAAATGGCTGGCGCTTGAAAAACAACGTCCACCCTTTAGCGTGATTGCACTGGAGCAAAGTGTTTCACTTGAACTGGCCGGTATGCCCTTTAATTTACGTATCGATCGTATCGATGAAACCCATGCAGGTGAAAAATTGATCATCGACTATAAAACCAGCTTATGTAGTTTAAGTAGCTGGTTGGGAGATCGTCCTGAAGAACCACAACTACCTTTGTACGCCTTAACTGATAAAAACATAAGTGCTTTAATTTTTGCACAAATTCGATCCGATGACCTGTGTTTCAAAGGTTTATCACGTAATGATATCGATTTGATGGGGGTCAAAGAAATAACTAAAACTAAACTTGCCATTGAAGCGCAAGATTGGATAGCACAACGACAAAGCTGGCAGCAAGTATTAAGCGATCATGCACATGCGTTTAGCCAGGGTATTGCTACTGTTGACCCACACCGCAATACAACTTGTCAGCAATGTGATTTGCAAAGTTTATGTCGAGTTAGTGAGTTATGAACATTCCTGATCAAAAAGCGCGCCAGCAAGCTTTAGACATTGCCAACTCTTTTATCGTACAAGCCCCGGCAGGATCGGGTAAAACTGAATTGCTGATCCAACGCTTTTTAGCCTTGTTAACAACTGTCAATCAACCTGAAGAAATCATTGCCTTAACCTTTACCCGTAAAGCGGCTTATGAAATGCGCGATCGTATTATCCAAGCGCTGACTAAGGCGATGAATGAACCGCAACCGCAACAAGCACACCAACAAAAAACTTGGCAATTGGCAAAAGCCGTCCAACTACGTAATGATGAAAAAAATTGGAATTTGCAACACTACCCCAATCGATTACGGATCCAAACCATTGATTCACTGTGTATGCGCTTGATCCAGCAAGCTCCATTACACACATCGTACAGCAATGATATTAAAATCAGTGATGACATCGACCACCATTACCAATTCGCTGTGCGTCAATTATTCATTGATATTGATGCACAACACCCAAACTATCCTGCGTTGGCAAAGCTTATGCTCCATCTTGATAATCGGCAAGGCTATGTGGAAAGCTTGCTGTGCCAATTGCTGGCTTGTCGTGATCAATGGTTGCCTTATATTATCTATGCCAAAGAAGATAAAAATTTACGCCTGCGTCTACAACAAGGATTAGAAAATATTATTAAAGGATCCCTGGAAGCACTCTGCGCTAGTATTCCCAAAGAATACCAACAAGAAATTGTTAATTTGGTACAATTTGCCGGATCACAAAAAAACATTGTCGAATCACAACCTGCCATCGCACAATGTGCCCAATTACAGAGCCTGCCGACAAGTGCTGGATCTGATTTAGCATTGTGGCAAGGGATCGCCACCCTGTTCTTAACCAAAAGCCATAGCTGGCGTAAATGCGTAGACAAACGATGCGGTTTCCCTGCCGCAAGCAGCACAAGCTCAAAGCCACAGCAAGAATTATACAAAGCCATGAAAATACGGATGCAAACCTTATTGGCTATCTTTGTGGACGATGAAACACTGCGTATGTGCTTGCAAAATGTTTTGAATTGTCCACCTGCGCATTATGAGGAGGCACAATGGGAAATTGTATCTTCTCTGATGCAGATCTTACCTTTGCTTGCCGCACAATTAAATTTGGTATTCAATCGCTTTGCAACGATCGATTATATTGAAATTATGACCCGCGCCTTATACAGTTTAAGTGATGAAGATTCGCCCAGTGAACTCGCGCTGATCCTTGATTATAAAATTAAGCATTTATTAGTCGATGAATTTCAAGATACATCGATCCGCCAATTTCAATTACTGGAAAAACTAACCGCGGGTTGGCAAATTGGTGATGGTCGCACCCTCTTTGTGGTGGGTGATCCCATGCAATCGATCTACAGCTTTCGTGGTGCCGAAGTGGGTCTGTTTTTATGGGCGCGTGATCGAGGTATTGGCGATGTGCCTTTGCAATCGTTACAGCTCACTGCCAATTTTCGCTCACAAGCAACAATTGTTGAATGGAATAATCTTATTTTTGGACAAATATTTCCGCAAAAAGAAGACATCAATCAAGGCGCCATTCGTTTTAATTCAGCACAAGCACAGCAAGTAGATAATCATTTAGCGGCGATCAATTATTATGCCTGTGAAGATGAACAGGATGAAGCACAACAAATTATTACGCTCATAAAAAAAATCCACACACAAGATAAAAAGACTTCAATTGCCATTTTAGTGAAAGCACGTAGCCATCTTAGTGCATTACTGCCTGAGCTACATGCCGCGAGTATGCCTTACCAAGCTCAGTGTCCATCGGTTGTAACCTTTGAACCTTGAACCCTGAACCTGGAACCGATCAGTTTAGGTACAAGTTGATAAAACGCCCTATCCCATGAACCGATAACTAAAATCAATGATAAAATTGACATCATGGAACTGCATCAGGAAGCTGATATCTGGCACGCAGGGCACCCAGAATTGGAACACCGGAATTCGGTCATGCTTTCGAGCATTTTATTTTGATGGAATTCAAAGCCTATGGATTTCCCGGTTGAAAAAGCTGGCAAAGTAAGTTATTAAATT
>JAZGGN010000311.1:0-5473 GCA_036480475.1 Gammaproteobacteria bacterium | reverse complement strand
GTATATTGTGTTTTAGGTAAACGAACATCATTTAGTCCATAATTTTGCAATGCTTGGGCGGTTGCTTCACCGATGGCTAAAGTGACACAATCTGTGGGCCATAAACTATGGTGACGTTGCCACAGCGACATGCCATAGAATACTGCGTTAGCGCTGATAAAAATAACGATTTCAACCGCATTGAATGCAGCCATGATTTTATCGTGGCTTGGATAATCAACCTGCTCAATGGCCAATGCAGGGAAACGGACCACTTTAGCCCCTTGCTCACTGATCATTTGGCAAAGTTTTTCTGCTTGATGCTGTGGCCGCGTGACCATGACTGTTAAATCAATTAACTTAGGCTTCATCTTATATACCCGTGATACTTCAAAGTAGGCATTTCAACATCCCATCTTGGCGGTAGATTTGGACGCTGAAAAACGATACCTCGCTGATATTGTACACTCTTTCTAAAGTGCCCACTTTGAAGTATCACGGGTATAAACTTTGCAAAATAGCTGCGCCACCTTGCTGTAATAATTGTTGTCCAACTTGCGTACCTAAATCTTTGGCTTGTGCGATCGTGCCACTGACTTGGCTACGAACAATTTCACTGCCATCTGGATAACCCACCAAACCTTTGACGATGAGTTCATCCTGAAAAATTTCAGCATAAGCAGCAACGGGCGTATGGCAATTACCCCCTAAGATATCGCAGATCTGACGCTCTGCCTGCACACAAATCGCGGTTTGTTCATGGTTTAAGGCGGAAATTAAATCGAGGGTAGGCTGATCACCGATGCGGCATTCAATCGCCAACGCACCTTGTCCTGCGGCCGGTAACATTTGATCAAAATCAAAGATCTGTTGGATACGGTCCGATAGGCCAAGACGCTGCAAACCCACTGCAGCTAAAATAATCGCATCAAATTCGCCCGCATCTAATTTAGCTAAGCGTGTGTTGATATTACCACGCAAAGCTTGCGTATTTAAATCATCGCGCAAAAACATCAATTGACACTGTCGCCGTAAACTGGAAGTGCCAACAATCGCACCTGATGGCAATTCATCAAAATTAGTATATTTATTAGATACAAAAGCATCATGTGGCTCAGTGCGTTGACAAACCACTGGTAAAATTAATTCGTCAATGAGTGCGACCGGTACATCTTTCATCGAATGCACGGCAATATCAGCTTGTCCGTTTAGCAAGGCGTTTTCTAATTCTTTGACAAATAAATTTTTACCACCAAATTTAACTAGGCTATCCTCAAGGATTTGATCACCACGGGTTGTTAGCGGTAAAAGTTCTACCGATAAATGGGGGTGATAAGCAAGCAATAAACGCTGCACATACTCAGCTTGCCAAATCGCTAGCGGACTTTTACGGGTTGCAATTCGGATCATATTAATCTTGATTTAAAGCGCAAAAATAACCTTTAACTTGGAAAAAGCAGTTAAGATCAAAGCGAGAGTGATTAGGGCGTGTCGAATTGACGACACGCCCTAATGAACAATAGAGCTTAACTGCTTTTTCTAGGTTACACCAGCAGTTAACATCAAAACGAGAGCGTCATAAAAAAGGTGCTCCCCAAAGTCCCTTTGCTACCTGAGCCCTTTTCTTTAAAATAATTGGGACCACATTAATGCTTTAGGCTAAACACATACGTGACAAGCTCACCACACTAATATCCTTAATCCCTTAAAGTCTTAAATATAATGGTTCAGTCGGGAAATCTTTAAGTAAGCACCTTTACTATATATTTTAGCTCTTTTTTGTAGAAAAATTAAGCAAAAAGCCACATAAAATACTATTTTAACCTTTTCCAAGTTTAAATCCATGTGATTAAGCTAAATTCGATGTGGATCCAATATTATTCTAGAAAAAACAGCTGACAGTCAGTAACTCACACAACGCTTTGATTCATCTAGCTATCTATACCCGTGATCTTTCAAAGAGGGCATTTTGGCATCCCATCTTGAGGGCATCTTTGAACAAAAACACGAAAAATAACTTGTCATTTAGACATACTAAAATCCGCGTAATTTTACGTGTTTTTCCCCGCTCCACACGGCGGGACAGGTGGCGCCCAGATTAGGTGCAAAAATAACTCTCTTTGACGGATAACGGGTACAAACCAATTAATTGCACAATTTATCCCGGCCAAATCAAGCGGAACAGGTCTGCCTGCAATTGCCTCCTCTAGGATAATTGACTAAAATAATTCAATCTGCTAAAATGAATTAATGCTTTCGTCATATCGATCGATTGGTAAACTTCAGCATATGAACTATGCTTGAAATATATAGATAACAGGCGTCCTAACACTATTTTAATCAATATTAGCAAAAAATAGTTATACCCGTGATCTTTCAAAGAGGGCACTTAAGTAAAATTTACTAAGTACTCTGGAGTTTAATGTTTTAGCGCCCAGCTTGGGGTAGATTTGAACAAAAACACGGAAAATCACGCGAATTTTAGTGTGCTAAATGACAAGTGATTTTTCGTGTTTTTGTTCAAAGGTGCCCTCAAGATGGGATGCAAAAATGCCCTGTTTGAAAGATCACGGGTATAAATCTAAAGTCATGTGCTGAACAGTTCACCGAGCATTCATAACATGGCGCTTTGAATAAAGCACGACCTCAAGGAGTACATAATGACAAAAGGGCAAAATCTACAAGACCCTTTCCTGAATACATTACGGAAAGAACAAGTTTCTGTTTTCATTTATCTGGTAAATGGCATAAAATTACATGGCGTTATTGAATCTTTCGATCAATATGTCATTATGCTGAAAAATTCTATTATGCAAATGGTTTACAAACACTCTATTTCTACAATTGTACCTTCACGTCTTGTCAAAATCTCTCTTGACGAAACTAAGGTTGAAGATGTAGATAAATAGTCCTTCACTCACCCTGATTGAGTTTAGTAAAAACTGCAAATAATCTATATGTTGTACATCGATGTATGAAACCAAATCCAATTTACCACAGCATGAGCGAGTTATTCTTGTGCACCTTGATTTGCCAGATATCAGCTCGCAAGAAGATTTAACGGAATTTCAACAGCTCGTTCATTCTGCTGGTGCACTCGATGTCATGATCATTCGTGGTACACGCAACAAACCCGGAGTAAAATACTTTGTTGGCCAAGGGAAGGCGGAAGAAATTCGTGCGGCTGTCGCAGAGACAGAAGTTGAACTTGTGTTGTTTAATCACGAATTAACACCGTCACAAGAGAGAAACTTAGAGCGTTTAACCAAGTGTCGGGTACTTGACCGCACTGGATTAATTTTAGATATATTTGCACAACGGGCACAGACCTTTGAAGGTAAGCTACAAGTAGAATTGGCGCAATTACAGCATTTATCAACACGGTTGATCCGAGGATGGACTCACTTGGAGCGACAAAAGGGGGGAATAGGCTTACGTGGACCTGGTGAAACTCAACTGGAAACTGATCGCCGTTTACTGCGCAATCGCATCAAAACCATCAACCGGCGCTTACAAAAAATAAGTAAACAGCGTCAATTAAGTCGACATGCACGCCAACGCGCCACCCTATCAACGATTTCAATGGTTGGCTATACCAATGCTGGAAAATCTTTACTTTTTAATCGTATGACACAAGCAGAGTGTTACACCGCAGATAAGTTATTTGCGACCCTCAATCCAACACTGCGCCGTCTTGAATTTACTCGTGGTGGCATTGCTATTATGGCGGACACGGTGGGCTTCATCCGCCACTTGCCACATGACTTAATTGCCGCATTTCGAGCAACACTGGAAGAAACCCGTGATGCCAATCTATTACTACACGTGATCGATATTGCTGATCCAAAATGGCGGGATCATTGCGAGCAAGTCAATCATATTTTAAAAGAAATTGGCGCTGCTGATATTCCACAAATCCAAGTTTACAATAAAATTGACTTGTTACCCGACTGTCCGCCCCATGTAAAATACAACGCCGAAGGTAAACCCATCCAAGTATGGCTTTCAGCCAAAGAAAGCTTAGGCCTTAACTTGTTAGATACTGCGATTTGGGCACATTTGTTTGAAGAACCGATATACCGCAACATTTTATTAAACCCAGATCAAGGAAAATTACGTGCTGAACTGTATCGTTTAAAAGCAGTTGTCAGCGAACGTATTGATGAAGAGGGCAATTGGCTTATTTCAATATCCATAGGGGAAAAGGACTTCGAACGCTTATTTTCAGAACTGTTGAAAAATGTAGTGGACGAATAATTCTAATTTTTTGATAACATATCACCCTTAGATTTTATAAAAAAATCAAATACTTGCGCAAGTTGGCGCGACCAAATTAAGCAGGATAAGTGCACCATTAACTGCTTCCCCAAGTCAATCTGGCCGTTAAACCTAAAAAAGGCAGTTGCACTCAGACTTGATGCCACCTACAATGCGGTGTTTCGTGTAGCATTAACTGTGGAGACAATTATGGCCTGGAATGAACCGGGGGGAGATAACAAAGGTAAAAACCCTTGGGATAATAATAAGCAACAAAAACCACCCGATCTAGATGAGTTGCTGAAAAAAGCTCAGCAAAAACTACGTGCAATTTTTTCTACTAAAAAATCGGCAAATGGCGAAGGTAAGAAAAGTAGCGGTGGCTTTGGTATCGGGTTAATTATTTTAATTGCTGTTATTGTGTGGGCATTATCGGGCATTTACATTGTCAAGCCTGCTGAGCAAGCCGTTGTATTGCGCTTTGGCAAATACGTAAAAACGGTTGATGCTGGGCCACACTGGATCCCTCGATTTATCTACAGCAAAAGAATCGTAAATGTAGAAAGAATTTACAATTATGCTTATGCTGCTGAAATGCTCAATATGGATGAGAACATCGTCTCTGTTGCCGTTGCGATACAATATCGCATTGGTGACCCCAAGCAGTTCTTGTTTAATGTGATTGATCCAGTTGAAAGCTTACAGCAGACAACCGCAAGTTCTTTGCGCCAAGTTGTTGGCCATACTGCACTAGATGAAGTCTTAACCACAGGTAGAGAACAAATTCGCCAGGAAGTGAGTGAAGTATTAAATCGCGTACTGGATAGATACCATACTGGACTTATTATTACTGATGTCGCTATGCAACCTGCGCAACCACCAGATCCTGTCAAACCTGCATTTGATGATGCCATCAAAGCCCAAGAAGATGAGCAGCGCTATATTAATGAGGCGCAAGCTTACGAAGCCCAGGTTAAGCCGATCGCACAAGGCCAAGCCAGGCGCATCATCGAAGAAGCCAATGCGTACAAACAGCGAGTTACTTTAGATTCAGAGGGTGCCGCAGCACGATTCCTAGAAATACTAAGTGCCTATGAAAGCGCGCCAACTGTGACTCGCGATCGATTATACCTAGATGCCATATCCAACGTGTTAAGCAACAGCAGTAAAATTGTGGTCGACGTTGAGGGCGGTAATAATATGCTCTACTTCCCATTAGATCGCTTGATGGAAAATG
>JAZGGN010000310.1:0-4039 GCA_036480475.1 Gammaproteobacteria bacterium | reverse complement strand
TCGTTCCGATTGAGAAAAACCGCAGAACTACCCGAGGTAATGCGAGGATTTTTCGATTGAGCAACGATTCAAGATGGCGTGAGGGTGAGATGCAAAACCGGAAGTTATTTTGTGCCCGTTCCTTAGAAGGTAACTTATGATCACAGATGAAGAATTCTCTAAACGTCGACGTTTGCTGATATCTCAAATGGGTGAAGACAGCGTTGCTATTGTTGTTGCTGCGAAGATGTGTATGCGTAGTAAAGACACAGAGTATCGCTATCGCCAAGATAGTAATTTTTATTATCTCACCGGTTTTTCTGAGCCAGAGAGTATTGCCTTGTTTATACCCGGGCGTAAAGAAGGTGAATATGTCTTATTTTGCCGCCCGAAGGATAGGCAACAGGAAATTTGGCACGGTGTTCGTACAGGTTTGCAAGGTGCTTGCCAACAATATGGCGCTGATCAAGCGTTTGCGATTAATGAATTTGATAAGCAACTGGAAAAATTTTTACATAATAAAAAGCGTATTTATTTTCCCTTTAAAAGTGATACGGGTCATCTGCTGAACATGCTTCAGAAAATGTCTCAGACTGCGCGACGCTTTGATCATTTTCCTGATGAAATTATTAATATAGAATCCATTGTTGATGAAATGCGTCTATATAAAAGTGAAGCTGAAATTGATTTAATGCGAAAGGCAGCACAAATTTCTGTTGCTGGCCATCAGCGTGCTATGAAAATGTGTCGGCAAGGACAATATGAATATCAAATTGAAGCGGAATTATTGTGTGAATTTCATCGTCAAGGTTGTGCTGCACCAGCTTATTCCTCTATTGTTGCTGGGGGAGACAATGCTTGTATTTTGCATTACACGCAAAATCATGCCCAATTAAAGCAGAATGATTTGTTGTTGATAGATGCCGGTGGAGAATATCAGTGTTATACGGCAGATATCACACGGACTTTCCCAGTCAGTGGACGCTTTAGCGCTGAGCAGCGTGCCATCTATGAGATTGTATTACGTGCACAGTCGACTGCGATTGAAAAAGTGCGCCCAGGTACCCCGTGGCCAGATCTGGAAGAGACCGTTCGGTGGATCATTACTGAGGGTTTGGTAGAGTTAGGATTGTTGAAAGGCAGTATAGTCCAACTGATTGAAGAAAAAGCTTACTTTCAATTTTATATGCATAGTTCTGGGCATTGGTTGGGTATGGATGTGCATGATGTTGGTCGTTATCAGCATCAGGACCAATGGCGCTTGCTGCAACCGGGTATGGTATTTACAGTAGAACCAGGGATCTATATTGCACCTGATTGTGATCAAGTTGAGGAGAGATGGCGTGGTATTGGTATTCGCATAGAGGACGATATTTTAGTGACTAAAGACGGTTATGAAATTTTAAGTGCGGGTTTAATTAAAACGGTCAGTGATATTGAAGCATTTATGAATGAATAGTGATTATGACATTGTAATCATCGGTGGTGGCCTTGTGGGCACCAGCTTGGCGTGCATGCTACAGAAGCAATCATTACGAATTGCGATTGTCGAGTCTGTTCCTAAAGAAAAGCGCCTGTCTCAGAAAGCTGATCTGCGTTCTATTGCCTTGTCTCATGCCAGTCAGAAGATCTATGCGACCATGCAGATCTGGCAATCGATTAACGAGTATGCTGCAATTATTGAACAACTCCACATTTCAGAGCGTGGCCGATTTGCCTTATCACGATTTCATGCGTCTAGAGAAAAACTATCGGCTTTAGCTTATGTGGTGCCATTTCAACGTTTAAATCAAGCTTTGAATGATTGTTTATCCACAGCAACAGTGGATTGGCTCTGTCCGGCGCAATTGCAATCTATATCACTTAGGCAGGATGGACAATATGAGCTTGATTTATTAATGGCAGGTAAACCGCATAAATTGCAGACACAATTATTGGTGGCAGCGGATGGTAGCAATTCAGCCGTGCGTCGTTTAGCCAATATTGATAGGAAAATTTTTGATTATCAACAAAACGCGATTGTTGCGACCATTGATTTAATGCGCAATCATAAAAATATTGCTTATGAACATTTTATGGGTGACAGTGCCATTGCTTTATTACCGGTTGCACCACAACGCTGTGCCTTGATATGGTCCGTACCGCATGAGAAAGCTGCCGCGTTAATGGCTTTAGATGATGCACCATTCATACAGACGCTGCAAAAAACTTTTGGTTATCGCGCAGGTCGCTTTTTAGCGATCAGCAAACGTCATTCCTACCCAGTGAAATTAACGATAGCGAAACAATTTTATCAACAGGGTTTAGTGTTGTTAGGGAACTCTGCATATAACTTGCATCCCATTGCTGGGCAGGGATTTAATTTGAACTTGCGTGATGCGGCGGTATTAGCACAGGTGATATGTGAGGCACATGCACAGCAACAAGCGCTGGGCTCTGTCGCACTGCTACAACGCTATCAAAGTTTACGTGAAGCGGATCAAAAAAGAATGATTCATATCATCGATTATTTAATGCGTGTATTTACGCTTGAACTTTGGCCAGCTACTTCTTTGCGTCGTCTTGGGTTGCTGGTTGTGGACGGTATTCCTCCCCTTAAACATCGAATTTTACAGCAGATGTTTGGCTTATCTATGCGTGCCTCTGATTTAGCGTGTGGCATTTCTTTGGATGAGCATTTATCTTAGAGTGCTTTCCTTAGTCATTGAGCCCTTAGACTGAGTAAATATTTAAATCTTCTGCACACTCTATCTGACCCGTATAAGAATCACGAATATAAGCTATACTCTCGCCGAGTTCATTTAAACTACCGTCCATAAAGTGGCTCAAAACTAATTTCCCTACGCCTGCATCGCGGGCAATTTCACCAATCGTACTGGGATTGGCATGCCAGAACGTTTCGTCAGGGCCGTCTCTTTCTTCATTCGGCAGGTGCATAACGAGAATGTCAACGCCCTGAACAAACTGAGTAAATGCCTCTTGTTGATGATCATTTTGGTCGCTGGCAAATGCAATGCTACCCGAATCAGTATCAACGCGGTAAGCAATCGTAGGAATATTAGCATGCTCCACATTTAGAGCACTCAATGTATAATCTTCATATTCGTATCTGTAAATGCAGGGTTCAGCTTGCTCTGGTTGGTTTGGGATTTTGATGATCTCAATTTCAGGATAACCACTACAAACGCTCATATAACGATAAGCGCCATTTTCTTCATTGAGAAAACTATCCAAAAACGACTCTATATCCGGGTGGGAGTACCCGTTCCCTTCATTACCTGAAGGACCGAAGACCTGAAAAGAAAGATAAGATTCGGGAGGCCAAGTATATCCGCGTTTGAGCATCGTTGTGAGATCCGCAGAATGATCAACATGCAGGTGGCTGATTGCGATCAACTCTAAATCCTCAATGTCTGCGATCAGTTCTAAATCTTCAATGTCTGCACCGTCTTTCTCCGCCTCACTCGCTTCACCAAAGCGTAGCGAAGCACCACCACCGGCATCAATCATGATTTTTGATTTGTCATCTAAGTAGACTAAGTAACTTGATGATGCACGCCCGCCAACATCGTTGGGTCCACCCGAGCCTAAGACTTGTAGCGCCATTGTGGTTGCTTGCGCCGCTGTGGCAGAGAGTGCAAAAAGAAGAGAGAACAAGGCGCAGCACAGTGGTTTGAGTACTATTTTGTACATGGACTTCTCCTAAAAGAGTTAAAAATAAAAGCATAGAGATTAAATGTTAGAGATATTTTATAAGTTTTGGCAGGTAAGTCAAATAGGAAAAGCAGTTAACCTCTACTATGGCTAGTTAATACACTGAATCTTAGGGATTTTTTGCGTTTTTTCTTAAAAACTGTACAGGTGAGACCTATTCCCATCGCAAAAACGAAAAAATTCATAATATTCAATATGTTAAATGCGAACATGTCCATTTTAACAGCTGAATTTAGGTCAAAAATGTTGTCATACCAAAATGATAATGTCACCTATTCACCAAAATGAAAGTGTCACCTATTGAGTAAAAACTGACTACCCTATTGAAGAAGAGCAAAAATAATAG
>JAZGGN010000309.1:0-2362 GCA_036480475.1 Gammaproteobacteria bacterium | reverse complement strand
ATTCAATCTGACATAAATCTGAAAGCAAAAACGGGAAGTTATTTCGTGACCGTTCCTAACCTAATTGTGAGCAGTATATAATAAGGACAAACAATGTATACACGTTGGTCAAAGATAATTCTTTTATTTTCAGTTGCTTTTTTCGCAACATTGGTAGCTTTTAATAATATATTTGATTACCAATCAAATTTTATGTTTGTATCGCATGTGCTTAGCATGGATACAACATTTGCAGATAATAATAGCATGTGGCGTGCTATTCACTCTGACACACTTGCCCATTTTGCTTTTGCCTTAATTATTGCTGTCGAGCTTTTACTGGCAGTATTGTGTTGGTGCGCTGGCTTTAAACTTTATCGAGTAAGGCGAAATGTAAATCAATTTAATTTGAGCAAAGGTTTGGCTGTCGCTGCTTTAACATTAGGGATTATATTTTGGTTTATTGGCTTTATGGTGATTGGTGGTGAATGGTTTTTAATGTGGCAATCTCATATATGGAATGGGCAAGAGGCCGCTTTTCGTTTTACAACAATACTCGGTATCATATTAGTATTTTTAGTAATGCCGGATGTGGACAATTAATCTAGGAATGCGCACTCATGTTGTGATAGCTCACTACCTCTCGCCTCGCCTATAAAGTGGAGGAGTGAATGAATACGGATATAGGGGAGCGACTATGTAGAAGGCTTATGCGCCGAGCACAACAAAGCCCATCAAACAATCCTTATTTGATCGATTATTCCATGTATGGGTTGTTCCACATTGAATCACCACATCTCCGGCCTTTAAGGACACTTCCTCTTTATCAAGCAATAAAAATATTTCACCTGATAGTACAATTGCATAATCAATAGTTTGTGTTTGATGCATAAGTGGATGACGTTTACTATTTTTGGGTTCATTCTTGTCAAAGCCGGCTCGTTCAAATATCCTTTCCTTCAGTGCGCTATCCTCAAGTTGCGCTAAATAATTTTCTGGTGGGAAATTAACGAATCGGAAGCTGGTATTATTTTTACTGGGTGATACAGGCACTTTTTTTTGATGCGCAACCGGATCTTCCTTAAATTCGGGAGACAGTGATTGGCCTGTTGTTGTCCATAGATTGACGACTGTAAATTCGGGGGAAATTTCTTCCAGTGGTTTGTCAATATTGTCAGCTATGCTATCTTGCTTAACATACGATAAGCCCTTGTCATCTGATGCGGTGACGATACGCCTGATATTCATATTAGTAGTGAGTGTAAGATTAACTCTGTTCTTGTTTCTGACCGCTGTCTTCACTATCAGTTCCACGACCTAAGTCTTCTGTACCCAAAGTAGGTTGCAAGACTTGTAATAATCCCTTGAAAATACGCGGATTAGCAGCAACAATGTTGCCTGAAGTAAAATGTTCTTCATTGCCGGAAAAGTCTGAGACTAAGCCGCCGGCCTCTTTGACCAGCAACGCACCAGCGGCGACATCCCAAATTTTTGAAGAAAATTCCCAGAAGCCATCTAAGCGACCTGCGGCAACATAAGCTAAGTCTAAGGCGGCCGATCCAGCACGGCGGATCCCAGAGCATTTTGCAAAGAATGCTTCAAAAGTTTGCAAGTAACGCTTAGAAAGCTGCTTGTCTCTGAATGGAAAACCCGTACCTAATAAGGCTTTGTCTAAACGTTGTTGAGTACCAACACGAATGCGACGTTCATTGAGCTGCGCACCTTGTCCACGACTCGCAGTAAATAATTCTTTGCGTACGGGATCATAAACAATGCCGTGTTCTAGTTTATCTTTATGTTTTATTGCTATCGAAATAGAGTAGTGTGGGAAACCATGTAAGTAATTAGCCGTACCATCTAAGGGATCGACAATCCAGGTAAATTCATCATAACCGCCCAGTTGGCCGCTTTCTTCAGTAATAATGCAATGCCATGGGTAAGATTTTCTGATGGTGTCAATAATTACTCTTTCAGCTTGAATGTCAACTTCACACACAAAGTCATTCACTTGTTTTTCAGTAATGGTTAGTGTGTCTATCTGGTCAATATTGCGGTTGATAATTTCACTGGCGCGCGTTGCTGCATTAATGGCAATATTTAAAATTGGGTACATATTTACTCTTCACAAGTTAGCCGGGACAGATCCCAGATCAAGTTAGCTAGGACAGTCCCAGGTTTAATTAGCCTGGGGCCTATCCTGGACCACGTTAGCCAGGGCAGGCGTGTCTCACCTTACACCCTTTTCTGCGTTAAGCCTAGGATTGTTTTTTCTGGGGTAAATGGTCCCTAGGATAACGACACAAGTGACTGGAATGGGTTTCTTGCCGGTGTAAAGTGTATATAATGTTCGCAGGGTTCCTTTTACTCTATTATCCTGGAAAAG
>JAZGGN010000308.1:0-5303 GCA_036480475.1 Gammaproteobacteria bacterium | reverse complement strand
TGTCATGCCTATAATATTCGCACCAATAATGATAGTATCGTAATCTTCCTGCATTGTTTGGCCTGTGTTCATATTAATAAAATAGAATATCTTATTGATTTAAAAGGAATTATTAGTGTGCCGCCTCGAAGCAACTGCTTTTTCTAGGTTCAATTGTACAACAATTCTCATGACAAAATTAACTAAATTAAATGAATGGGCAGTGCTCACTCAGCACCAGCAAGCCATCGCTAAGATACACTTGCATGATCTGTTTGAGCAAAACCCAACACGTTTCCAAGATCATACCTTAGATGCGGGCGATTTATGGTTAGACTACTCTAAAAACCATGTCACCCAGCAAACCGTTGAGCATTTGTGCCAGCTTGCCCACCGACTTAATTTAAACGAAAAAATCGAGCAACTTTTTTGTGCCGGAATGGTTAATTTCACTGAAAAACGTGCAGCATTGCATACTGCATTAAGAAACCGTAATCAACAAACATTTTACTATAATAATGAAAACATCATGCCTGAGATCTCTGCCAATCTCAATAAAATGCATGCTGTGAGCGAACAACTACGTCAAGGAAGTTACTGTGGTTATACGGGCAAAGCCATCACCGATATCGTTAACATTGGGATCGGTGGCTCTGATTTAGGGACCTCGATGGCGTATGAAGCGCTGCGTCCCTATGCCAGCAAAAAATTAAAACTACATTTTCTTGCTAATATTGATGGTTATGAATTAGAAGATAAACTTGCCAAGCTGTCGCCACAAACCACTGTATTTATCATCGCCTCAAAATCATTTACAACCTTGGAAACTTTAACTAATGCAACAACTATAAAACAATGGCTAAACGATCCCAAAGCCATCAAAAAACAATTTATGGCAATCACCGCCAAACGACAAAAAGCCATTGATTTTGGTATTGACGCAAATCATATTTTTGCCATCAATGATTGTGTGGGAGGACGCTTTTCACTATGGTCAGCGATGGGCCTACCATTGGCCATTGCCATCGGTATGAAAAATTTTGAAGATCTGCTTGACGGTGCTTATGCCATGGATCAACACTTCAAATCAACTGATTTTAATAAAAACATGCCAGTCATGCTGGCTTTAATAAGCATCTGGTACAGTAATTTTTTCAATGCCAATACCCATGCAGTGTTACCCTATACACAACAGTTAAGATTACTGCCTGCTTTTTTACAACAATTACATATGGAAAGTAATGGCAAGCAAGTCAACGCCCACGGTGAAATTGTTGAACATACAACTTCGCCCGTCCTATGGGGACGAGCCGGCTCACATGGCCAGCATGCCTTTCATCAACTGTTGCATCAGGGCAAACATTTAATTCCGATCGATTTTATCGTCGCGATTAATTCTCATAGCCAATATAAAAATCACCATAAGCAATTAGTAGCCCACTGTTTCAGTCAAAGTGAAGCGCTCATGCTGGGCAATAATAAACAAGCCACTCAATTAGCAACACACAAACAGATCCCTGGCAATAAGCCCAGTAATACCATTATTATGAAAAAACTAACACCACGCACTTTGGGCGCACTCATTGCTCTATATGAACATAAGGTTTTTGTGCAAAGTATTATCTGGGAGATCAATGCCTTCGATCAATTTGGGGTTGATCTTGGTAAAAGTGCAACCGCCAAAATATTGGAGGCACTGGAAAAGAAGCAGAAAAATAATACTGTATGTCAACCTACCCAAGGATTAATCGATTACTTTCATCGGTATACTCATCACAGTTAGGTTTTAGCACCCAAAATTAAAGTAAAAAGATCGTAGGTATGTTTGGCTTGTCGCGCTCAGATTACTGCCAGATTGCGACGTTTTGAAGAAAAAATACCACAAGGTGTAGCCTGAGTTACATCGAGGATATTCTTTCTTCAAAACGTCGGAAGATGGTAGTAAGGTGAGATGCGACAAGGCTAAAACCTAACTGTGATGAGTATTATTGCGAGGCAGGATGAATCATCTTGTAAAGCCCATAACCGACTAGGCCACCGATAACCGGGGCAACAATATAAACCCACAAAACTGATAATGCTTCACCGCCCTGCACCAGTGCAGGCCCGATACTCCGCGCAGGATTCAGCGAAGAACCACCCAGCGGCACCGCAAGCAAATGGGCAACAAACAAAAAACCACCGATGGCAAGACCTGCTGCCTGCGGATGTGCTTTGGCCGCCGTTGCACATAGAATTACAAAAATAAATAAGGCCGTTAACAGCGCTTCTAACAATAAACTTGGTCCCAGTGCAAAAAAGCTCGGGATGGTATTGGCACCGACACCAAAAGCAGATTTTGAGTACGCTTGTACACCAGCGCCAAGATCTGCACCGATCCCAAATAAAATAAATAATAAAACGATGCTGGCTGCAATCCCAGCCAATACCTGCGCAACGATGTAACACGCTGCATTTTGCGTACTAACCCTTTTAGCCAACCACATGCCCAGTGTGACTGCTGGATTAACATGGCAACCAGAAACTGGACCAATGGCATAAACCAGCACAAGCAAGGTGAAACCAAAGGCAAAAGGCACGGCAATTAAACTCATTCCCGGCTGAAGCATGCCCGATCCCGCAAGTACCGCAACAGCTGTACCAATAAAGACTAAAGTAAATGTACCGATAAACTCAGCAACGATCGCTGATCTGCCCATTCCATTCGCCATAACGCACCTCCATTTCCTTGGATAACCTTTATAAATCTAACACATTCAGAAGTAAGGAACCAGAAAAATCAGAGTCACCTAATTTCCAGGCGCATCATCCTAGAAAAAGCAACGGTCGCAGTTCAGGAACTATCGCCGTGAATGGCTACTTATTAGGTTTAAGCAATCCACTCAATTTCTGCCAGACAAGTTCTGGCTTAATCGCCGCCAGGCAGGTGGAAATACTACGGGGGGTTTGATTATCATGACAAATCGTACGGCGGAAACACTGACAAGACTTAGCCGCGAGATTCACCTGTGTTGGTCCATGCGCGCCTACCAATTCTGGATCCGATGGCCCAAACAAAGTCACCGCTGGGATCTTTAATGCCGCAATGATATGACCAAAGCCAGTATCCATACATACCGCACCTTTAACCTGTGCGGCTACCGGAATAAATTCAGCAATCCTTAGATCTGGTAATACGATCGCACGTGCATTCTTAGCTGCAATCTGCTCTGCCTGCCGTTTTTCAGCAGCATTGCCCCACGTTAACAATATATTGTAGCCAGCGCTGGCTGCCATATCAATCAATGCTCGCCAATGCGATTGTGGCCAACTTTTAGAAGACCAACTGGTGTTATGAACAAAGATTAATGATTTTTCTGGGACATCAAACACGCTATTAGAAAATGCACTCGCCTGGAAACCATAATCAACCTCATTCATATCAAACGAGTAATTCAATGCTTGTGCAAATAATTTGCGCATACGTGTGATCGCATGCTCTTTTTTCGAAATAGCAAAATGCCTACCATAAGCAAAATGCACTAAGCCTTTTTCACGAACATTTGCGCGATCATAACCACAACGCACCCCTCGCGCTAAACGGGTGACCGCCGCACTTTTATGGTTCGCTTGCACGTCAATAATATAATCGTAGGTATGAGTGCGTAACGTTTTAATAAACTTTAAGACTTCTCCATTTTTAAGTGTTTGCCACATATTCTTACGCCAACGACGATGCGCACTTTTAATAATGCGATCGACCGCTGGATGGCCGCTAGGGATATCCGCGAAGCCTTCATCGACCACCCAATCAAAACGAATATTAGGGATCCTTTTTGACGCATCTGTTACTGCCGGCAATGCGTGAATTAAATCACCCATCGAAGATAATTTGACAATTAATACTCGTAACATATTCACATACAACCTAGTTAAGCGCTTCTATCGCTGCAGCAACTCGCGTTGGCTTCAGATCTCTTAAACACTTTAAATGCACTAAAGGACAAACTCTTTTTTTACAAGGACGGCAATCGATATCTATCGATAACATTTCTGCCTGCTCACTCAGAGGCGGCGCAAAATCCGGTAGTGTTGAACCATAAATCGCAACCACTGAGCAATCAACCGCACAGGCAAGATGCATTAAACCCGAATCATTGGCAACCACCGTCTTAACCACTGAAAATAAATCGATGGTATCGTCCAATGGGGCACGCCCAATTAAATTAATGCAACCGCCCCCTGAAAGCTTTTGGATCGCCTCAGCAATCGCATGTTCGCCAGGCCCACCAAATAACCACACTTGCCAACCCTGTGCTAGCATTTTTTTTGCCAGCTCAGCAAAATACTCACTTGGCCAGCGCTTGGTTTCACCAAAGGCCGCCCCTGGACACAAAGCCAACACCGGTTTTTCCTGCGGTTTTAATTCCAACTTTTCTAATAATTTTGCCAATGATTGCTGATCAACCGCCAAGCGAGGATAAGGAAACTTATGCTTGTCCCAAGCTTCTCCTTTATCATAAGCCAACGCAACAAAACGCTCGACCATGCGTGAGTATTTTTCTTTATCCAGCAGACGCAAATCATTTAACAAACCCCAACGCATTTCACCACGCCAACCCGTGCGTTGTGGGATCTTGGCCCAGAACGGCAACAATGCCGATTTGAAAGAATTTGGTAATGTAATGGCCTGGTCGTAGCTTTCTTTACGTAACTCTTTTGCCAATTGATAACGCTTTTTTAATTGTAATTTTCCGCGTGGCACATCGAGCGGGATCGCTGTGCGTACTTCAGGCATTCGTTTTAACGGCACAAAACTCCACGGCGGTGCAACCACATCAATAATACAACCACGCTGATGCAATACTTTAAACAGTGATTGTGCCATCACCATATCACCGATCCAAGCTGGCCCAACGATTAATATCTTTTTTTTAGTCATTTTCCTATAAGGTTCCTTAAGTTAAGTAGTCAACAATACGACTGGTTGATGTTTCACGCTTTGGATAAGCAATAGATAAGACTTCACCACCATAAGATAAAACTGTCTCTGATCCGGCAATCTCGTGTATTTTATAATCTTCACCTTTAACAAGACAATCTGGTCGTAACACTTCAACTAATTCGCGTGGCGTATCTTGCGAAAAAGGCACGACCCAATCAACCGCGTCAATATTTGCTAACACTTTCATGCGCTCTGCCAGCGGAAAAATGGGACGCTCAGGTCCTTTATTCAAACGTTTGACCGATCCATCTGTATTGACCGCAACCAATAGCTTATGACCCAATTTTTTCGCTTCACGCAAATAACCAACATGGCCGGTATGGATGATGTCAAAAACACC
>JAZGGN010000307.1:0-2470 GCA_036480475.1 Gammaproteobacteria bacterium | reverse complement strand
TAAATCTATTATAATCAATAGGTTACTGACCCTATGTCAAGGTAACCTCTTGAGCCAAATTGTCATTGTGGGGATTTTGTGGGGATCGACTTTTTTCAAGCCTGGATTGCCCATATTGCGCAGTGCGTAAAATGACCAAATTTGAGTAGAGGGGTAGGCGGCGCCCCATCCAGAAGCAATAAGCTATGGTTTACAAATATTTAGATTCTCTTCTGTTTATTCCATATAAAACAATCAACTATAAATTTTTTGACTGGACAGTATAGACTTGTTATGGAGACATATTGTATAATAAGAAATCATGTTATTATCTAAGGAACAGGCCAATGCCTCAAATTTTACTGGTTGAAGATAATTTTGCAATTGGCCAAGGCATCAAGTTTTATTTAGAACATGTCAGTGAGCACAAAGTCACGTGGATAAATCATGGTAGGGATGCACAAGTGGTCCTATCTGGCGTGTATGAATATGACTGTATCTTGTTAGATTTGAATTTACCAGGGGTGCAAGGATTAGAACTATTGGAAACCTTACGTGCTTACAACCAGTCAATACCGGTGATTGTTGTCACTGCCAATGATTTCTCTGATGTGAGAGCGCAATGCGCGCAGGCCGGCGCGACTGATTTTTTAGCCAAGCCATTTGAGCCAGCAAAATTAGTTGAACGTATCAATGCTTGTTTGTCTGGTTCTACAGGCCAAAGTGTTTCAATCAATCTCTGGACAGTTTGCAAGCAAAAATTAAGCCAGTATTTTCAATCTAAAGCTGACAGTTAGAACGGTTCTTATCGCCACTAAGATAATTACATCCTCTAAGTCAAATAAGCACACGATTTATCCTGATCAAGTTAGTTATGATAGGTCTTCCTGCAACGGCCTTCTCTAGGTTTTGGTGGCGTTATTCCTGAAATTTTTGTGTAATTTTTTGCTCGGCATTGAAAATACTTGAAGTTAGCTGTAAAGTGGAATTTGCTGGACGGTGCTTAAAGAAAAATAAGAATAATAGCATCGTTCAGCTGTTAAACTTAAAAAAACAAATGAGAGGCACTTTTGGGATCTGTGCTGCTTAATTTAATTATAGGAGATAATAGAATGAGCAGAGATGTACAAGTGGGCTTGCTGGCAACAGGCGCAATTCTTTCTGCTATAGAAGAAATGACTGAAAAAACTGATGCTTGGACTCATATTGTAGCGCTTGTAGGGCTAGCTATGGCGATAAAACTACTTCAGAAATTGGGATTCTTCCAAAGTGATGCTGATTCTTCATCTTCAACCACTGTATTTTATGCTGGGTTGACCATGTCATTTACTAGACAGGCATTACCGCCGGTTTTGCATGTGGCACAGGAATCTTTGAACGTGGCGCAAGCGCTTTTTAGAAAGGGCTCTTTGAGTGCGGGACAAAGATTTTTGAATGTGGCACAAGAGGTTTTGGAAGAGATTGAGGATCTTACGGATGGATCGGGCCGTTATCTTATTGCTGGGCTTGTAACTGCGAGTTTTTTTTATATAAAAGATCATGATTTGCTATCAGAAGATGAAAAAAATCAAGAAGTTCACGCAGACAGATCCTCCGATGGATTAGGATTATGAGATAGAAGAATGGCACATACCAATCCACAGTCGCGACCATTAGAGCAACTACAAGGTTCAGTAGAGCGGGTTACCTTTCACAGTGAAGAGAGTGGCTTTTGTGTATTGCGCACGAAAGTTAGAGGGCAACGCGATTTAATCACGGTCATTGGGGCGGCGGCGAGCATTAGTGCGGGTGAATTTATTGAGTGTCACGGCAGCTGGATCAATGACAAAAAGCATGGTTTACAATTTAAAGCGCAACAATTAAAAGCAATTCCACCAACAACCATTAATGGCATTGAAAAATATTTAGCTTCCGGCATGATTAAAGGCATTGGACCGCATTTTGCTAAACGGCTCGTGCATGCTTTTGGTGAAGATGTATTTGACGTTATAGAAAATCAACCTGAGCGGTTGACGACACTGGAAGGCATTGGCGAAAAGCGTAAACAAGCGGTTATGCTGGCTTGGAAAGAGCAGAAAGCTGTGCGTAACATTATGCTGTTTTTGCAATCGCATGGGATCGGAGTGAGCCGTGCGGTGCGTATTTACAAAACGTATGGTGATGCTGCGGTTGAAAAAGTGCGTGAAAATCCTTACCGTCTGGCGGCAGATATTTATGGCATTGGCTTTAAAACGGCGGATATGTTAGCGGAACGCTTAGGAATTGCGAGAGATTCTTTGGTCAGAGCACAAGCTGGGGTGCATCACGTGTTGCATGAATTGTGTAATCGTGGTCATTGTGCTGCCCCCTATACAGATTTGATTGCTGCCAGTGTCTCCTTGTTGGAAATTGCTGAACCCATTATTAAACAAGCCATTTGCCAAGAAATGTCTTATGAAAATTTGATTGCTGATGATATTGATGATGTTTCCTGTGTTTTTCCAGCAACGCT
>JAZGGN010000306.1:0-4220 GCA_036480475.1 Gammaproteobacteria bacterium | reverse complement strand
GCAAACATGTTTTTGGCAATTGCTCGGGCGGATCGTTCCCAGCCTTGTTCTAAGCCTTGTTCTAAGCCTTGCTCTAGACCTTGCTTTTGCCATTGTTGTGCAAGTGTTCTCATTTCACTCCCCAGTTCTTTGGATAATTGTTGACTAATATAATCAGAAAATTGTCCACCATCGACAATATCACCACTACTTATGTAATATTTTAGCATAGCTTCCACCAGCTCTTCACCCTCTTCTGCTATGATTTCTTGGAATATATCAGTTAAATTTTCTTTCATAAATGTTAAAAAATTGCTAATAAATATATTTTTTAAACTCAAAAGCAATGCGCCAGACCAAGTATGTGCCTTAAGCACTTCATTGCTAATTTGAGTTAAATCAAGCAATTGTGGTGGCTTTAGGAAATATTTATCAATCAGTTCTGGCGGCGCGTCGATCAGGCTACGCACATCTAAGTCATGATGATAGGGCTGTTCACCATTATAGAGCGCTAGTCCATAAACAAGTGGCACTTTTTTGTTCGGATGTTGCTTATGATACAGTATCATTGCTTCAGCAATATAATGGTGCAACTGTAGCGGCAACCACTTGTCTGGATAGCTTTTATGTTCAATGACAATGCTTAAGAAGCCCAAATGCCCAGCAATTTTAACTTCATATACAATATCTGATATATAGGTCTTTAGTTTCTTGCTGATAAAACTCGTCGGCGACGATCTTAGCGAGGTCAAATCAACATGAGCAAGCAGATCGGAGGGCAAGTAGTGACGAAACAATTCCCGTGCTACGCGGATATCAGCCAGCGCTGATTGTGCCGCGGCATTGTGTGGGTTCGTAATGGTGGTGTGTTTTTCGTTAATTGCCATCTCCCTGCAATTTCTTTTCTAGGTATAGTGCGCTATGCGTCAAATCAATGCATCATGATATATACCCGCTATCTGTCAAAGAGGGCATTTTGGCATCCCAGATTGGCCGCATCTTTGAACAAAAACACGAAAAATCTCTTGTCATTTAGAAGACCTAAAATCCGCGTGATTTTCCGTGTTTTTGTCCAAATCTACACCCAATCTGGGCACCAAAAAGCTAAACTTCAGAGCTATTGGAAAATCTTATTTAAGTGCCCTCTTTGACGGATAACGGGTATAAAAATATATCTTCTCATAAAAGTAGAAATAAATATACATATTCATAATATTAGAAAAAGTAGTTACAAAGGATGCTAAAATGCTCACTTTGAAGGATAACAGGTCTAGCTCAGTGCATCTGTCAAATCGGTCATCAAATCTTCAACATCTTCGATACCGACAGATAAGCGTACTAAATTATCGCTGATCCCAATAGATTGGCGTATTTCTGGGGGAATTGGGGCATGCGTCATGGTGGCGGGGTGTTCAATCAAGCTTTCGACGCCACCTAAGCTTTCTGCCAGAGAGAAAAGTTGGCAACGTTGTAAAAAATTGTAGGTGGCTGCTAAGTCCCCTTTTATTGTCATGCTGATCATGCCGCCGAAAGCTGCCATTTGTTGTTTGGCGAGGCTATGTTCTGGGTGGCTGGGCAATCCAGGGTAAATGACTTGTTGAATTTGTGGCTGAGCTTCTAACCATTCTGCTAAGGCATGCGCATTTTCACAATGACGTTGCATGCGCAATGGCAGTGTCTTGACACTTCTCAACAGTAAATAACTGTCTTGTGGATTAGCAATGGCACCGACGGCACTTTGCAAAAAGCCCAGGCGTTCACTCAATTCCGCATTATCGCCAACCACAGCAACGCCACTAATAATATCCGAGTGGCCACTTAAGTATTTGGTTGCTGAATGCATGACGACATCAAAACCAAAATCCAAAGGACATTGTAGCCAAGGGCTGGCAAAGGTATTATCGGCAACACTGATCAAGTCATTTTTTTTGGCAAAGTTGGCAATTTGAGCCAGATCGAGGAGTTTAAGCAGCGGATTACTGGGCGTTTCGATCCAAATCATTTTGGTATTCGGTTGCAAAGCGGCTTGTAAATTTTCTATTGAGCTTGCATCGACAAATGAGAAATTCAAACCTGCACTGCGTTGGCGTACTTTATCAAACAAGCGGAAGGTGCCGCCATACAAATCATTACTGGCAATCACGTGGTCGCCGTGATTGAGTAGTTCCATAATCGTTGAGGTTGCTGCCATACCAGAGGCAAAAGCAAAACCTTTGCTGCCATTTTCCAGATCAGCAATGCATTGCTCCCAAGCAAAGCGCGTTGGGTTTTTGAGGCGCGAATATTCATAGCCTGAATGTTTGCCTGGGCTTTGTTGCACATAGGTTGAGGTGGTATAGATCGGCGTCATCACTGCGCCCGTCGTGGGATCTGGCGCTTGACCCGCGTGGATCGCACGAGTGGAGAACTTTAAAGGTTTATGGGGTGATCTACTCATTGGTCTTTAACAACTTATCAATTTTGGCCGCACATATGAAGTCATTCTCAGTTAAGCCACCTACTGCGTGGGTACTGTAACGAACTTTACAGTGATTATAACCAACTTCGATATCAGGATGATGCTTTTCTTGCTGTGCAATCCAAGCCACGGCATTGACGAAAGCGATGGTACGATAATACGTTTTAAATTGAAAATCTTGAAAGATTTCCTGAGAATCATCGTTGATTTGCCAACCGTTAATTTTGGACAATAAATGTGCAACTTCATTTTGGTTTAAAGCCGGCACGCCCCCCTCACAAGGGATACAGTGTTTTTGTGTTAATTCTGACATTTTGTACTCCTTTTTAAGATATATTGGTAGAGTAATAGGATGTTACTACGAGATCAAGTTCAACCTTGCCTCAAATATAGACGTTTCTTGCGGCAGGGTGAGTGGTTACGCTAAATTTTGGTGTAGTTGATTGCCTAAGTCCCCCATCAAATAAACGATAAAGGCCCATAGATTGTCTTGCTCTATGGTTTTATTTATTTGTTCTAATGATAAAAATCGATGCATTTCTTTTTTAAATTCTAGCGCCAGTCTATCATCATCTGTTAATAGCCTTCGCTGTTCATCAAACAGATTGAAAAAATATTCTAGTGTCAGAGTGCGATCTTGGAGCTTGTTAGGGATTAATCCAAATCTTGGTTTTAATCCCTGTTGATGCAACCATACGATATCCCATAAATCACGATACTTTAATCTATTTGGGCGCAATGCAAAAGTAAGCAATTTATCAGCATAAATTTCTTCACGGCTTTGTGCCTGTATAATTAAGCCATTTGTTCCCATATCAACACCATACGGATTCAGCAATATCATGGGTTGCTTTTCATACGAGGGTACGGCACAAATATCTATATTAATCCGTTGAGCTGGAAAATGTCTTTGCTGAGGTCTAGTTTCAATTTTAATTTTCCAAGTAGCTACATTTTTTATATCTTTTACAGGCTCACTGACGATGACCTTTAAACTATACTTTTCATTTAGATTTTTTATTAATATTTCTCCCATGGTGGACAAACTCTCACGAGAAAAGTCCTTACCTCCCGTAAAATCCAAATCCTCACTTAATCTAATGCCGCCATAACAAGCCCTAAGGCAAGTGCCGCCTATAAATGTCAGATCTGCAAGTAAATTATTTTGGCTTAATGTTCTTAAGATATCGTGATGAAGTAATTCTTTTTCAACAACAGTTTTTAGTGAAGATAAATTCGGCTGATTGTTGAGTGCCTCAGTTACTAATTGATCAAATAAGTTCATTCGCAATATCCCAATCGATTAAATCACAGTTTCGGCGTGTTGCTTTCATATCTCTAATTGCCAAAGCAACATGAGCACGCCATAACCCACAATTATGATCATAGATAAGTTGATCCATAAGTTTAGCTGGTTTCTGGTTCGTATGAACAAATTCAATGCGCCCAAATGCACCACAAGAAATAATATTACTTCTACCAGATGACATGATTGATATCCAATTCATTGGGATTTGAGAAATGACACCAGCATCACTTAAAACCGTCTCTAGACTGATATAATTAAATTCATTCGCTCTAAGCAGTGCTGCCGCATGAAATAATAGCAAACCATCTAGGGGAAGCGCTTTCTTACAAAGGTATAATCCACGGCACACCCTGACTAATAATCCCGAGTGTGCGGCTCTACTGAGCAGTGTCTTAAAAGCTGAGTCAGATAATTCAGGGCAAAGTGCATGTAGATCCTGTAGCGTAAACAAGTAGTGCTTATCACTGGCATTCT
>JAZGGN010000305.1:0-3334 GCA_036480475.1 Gammaproteobacteria bacterium | reverse complement strand
ATAATATTAATTTAACCTAGGTAACAGAGGATAGCTGCCTTTCCTAAAGTAATCAAACCTTCTTAAGTTGACTGACCTCAAAACAACCCTGTTTATGAAATTCACAGATTTTCCAGCCATTCTTTTTTAATTTTCTTGCAACGAAATAATTAAACAAGCCATGGGCAACCAATATCGGTGATTTGCCTTTAGCAATTAATTCTTGCAATTGCCCCGCACATTGATAGGCGCGCTCACGCTCACTCTTAAAAGATCGCGTGCCTGCCTTAAAGCCAAAAAACCAGGCCACTCTTGAAATTAAAAACCAGGTGCGAACTTTTAATTTCACAAAAGGTAATTTTATAATATGCGCATCAAATTCTTTATATAAATAACTGTATTCTTTTTTAAAATCTAAGTAGCCACTCACGTGCTCAGCCGTAGACAATGCGCGTGGTAATTTAGAAATAAAGGCCGTAAAATTATTGGGCTGTGTTTCAAGCCATGGTATTTTTTTGAAGATCGCATCTATTTCTGCGACATTCACTTCCTTAGTCTCGTTATAATCCACCAGTCGCGTGCGCGCCACCTTGTAATCACACTTTCCATACTCGATCTGAGGTGTTGCATGTCTAATTAAAATAATCATGATTACAACTTACTCATCACACTTAAGTTCAGCAAGTGCTCAACACTACTATGTAAAATTTCTAAGATCGGCATGGGATAAACACCAAAAAATAATACCGCAAACCCAAGCAAAGAAAATGCCAATAATTCAAAACCACGAATATCTTGCAATGAGGCAATTTTTTCATTGGCAACAGAGCCGAAAATAACGCGTTTATACATCCATAAGGTATAAGCCGCACCAAAAACCAGAGTCGTCGCGGCTGCAAAGGCGATCCAAAAGCCCGCTTTAAAGCTGCCGACAATCACCATAAATTCACCGACAAAACCGGAAGTGCCGGGCAAACCCGCATTGGCCATAGCAAACAACATAAAGAAAGCCGCGAAAATCGGCATAGAATTCACAATCCCGCCAAAATCTTTGATTTCA
The DNA here is from genome assembly GCA_036480475.1 of Gammaproteobacteria bacterium. GTDB lineage: Bacteria > Pseudomonadota > Gammaproteobacteria > JAZGGN01 > JAZGGN01 > JAZGGN01. Next base: position 2,295 of record JAZGGN010000305.1, on the reverse strand, counting down.
CGGGTGTGCAAGCGATCATAAATAAAGCCGACCCCAGCAAAAAGTGCACCGGAAATAAAACCATGTGAAATCATCACAAAGATCCCCCCTTCAAATGCCAGTGCCGCTTGTGCAACATCGCCTGTGTTTGTCGCAATTAAGTATAAAACGAAAAAACCCAAAGTGACGAAGCCCATGTGTGAAATCGATGAATACGCGATGAGCCTTTTAACATCTGTTTGTACGATCGCCACCAAGGCAACATAAACAACGGCAACCAAAGATAAAATAATCATTGGCCACGCTAGATATTGCGCCGCATCGGGCACAATAGGCAAGGTAAAACGTAAAAATCCATAGGCGCCTAATTTTAATAAAATCGCGGCTAAGATGATCGAACCACCCGCCGGCGCTTCGGTGTGTGCATCTGGCAACCAAGTATGTACCGGCCACATCGGAACTTTAACGGCAAAGCCCAGAAAGAAAGCAACAAAAATTAAGATCTGCGCCATCATTGTTAAAGGCACACCATAAAAGGTCAAAATATCGAAGGTGCCCGCTTGCCAAGCCAAATATAAAAAGGCCGCTAACATCATCAAGGAACCAAGCAAGGTATAAAGAAAGAATTTAATCGCGGCATAAACGCGGTTGCTGCTGCCCCAGATCCCAATAATCAAATACATGGGGATCAAACTCGCTTCCCAAAATATATAAAACAACACCGCATTCAACGCAGAAAATACACCGACCAGTAAACCTTGCATAATCAAAAATGCCGCAAAATATTGCGCCGTCTTCGTTTGTATGCTACTCCAACTGGTTAAAATGACAATGAAGGTCGTAAACGTCGTCAAGACGATCAGCGGCATGGAAAATCCATCGACACCCAATTTATATTCAATACCAAACTGCGGCAACCAAGCAAGCTGCTCAACGAATTGCATTTGATAGCCCGTCGTGGAAAAACCTACCACCAGAGGGATACATAGCAATAAACTCAGTAGCAATGCCAATAAAGAGACATAACGCGCCGTTTTCGCATTGCCGCAACACATCACGTAGACACCAGCGACGATGGGTAACCAGATAAGTAAGCTAAGTAGATATTGCATGCTTCATTACCCTAACAACAACCATAATAAAAATACGAGCAAGGCAAGTACCATGACTGTGGTATAATGGAATAAATAACCGGATTGTATCAAATGGGCGCGCAAAGCCAACCAACGCACGCTCCGTCCAGTGCCATTGACCATCACATCATCGATGAGAATACGATCACCGACCCCATAGAATAATTGGCCTATGCCACGTGTCCCGCGCACAAATACCCAATCATTGAAATCATCAAAGCCGTATTTGCGACATAAAACTTGATAAATCAAAGCGGTGCGTTGAGCAACCAATGCTGGCAAACCCGGACGCCACCAGTAACATACCCAAGCAACAAAAATCCCAGCCATCGCCAATCCAAAAATCGGAGAAGACAAAGCTTCTAAGGCCATTGCCCACGGCCCATGATATTCTGTCGCTAACTCAGCCAACACCTGATGCTCAGGCAAAGTGAAAATTGAATAATTCAATAAAGTCGGCGCATCGTATAGCATGGGACCAATCATTAAAAACCCTAAAAAGACCGACGGGATCGCCAAGGCAATCAATGGCAGTGTCACCACCCACGGGGATTCCTTCAAATGCGCACGGGTTTGGGGATCCATGCGCTCTTCACCATGAAAGGTTAAAAAGAAGGCGCGAAATGTATATAAGCCTGTGACAAAAGCACCCAGCGCAACACACCAATACGCATAAGTCGCACCCGGAATAGTGGCAAAATGGGTGGCTTCAATAATCGTATCTTTAGAATAAAATCCAGCAAAAGGCGGCACCGCAGCCAACGCCAAGCCGCCAATTAAAAAGGTGATATAAGTGATCGGCATATACTTCCTAAGCCCACCCATTTTACGCATATCCTGTTCGTGATGCATGGCAAGAATGACAGAACCCGCCCCTAAGAATAATAAGGCTTTAAATGCCGCATGCGTTGCCAGATGAAAAATCCCTGCCGCATAAGCCGAAATGCCCATTGCCACCATCATATAACCCAATTGCGATAAAGTTGAGTAAGCAATCACCCGTTTAATATCATGCATCACGATGGCCAAAATACCGGTAAACAAGGCTCCCGTCGCACCAATCACTAAGACGAAGCTCAAAGCCACATCAGAATATTCAAACAAAGGCGACATACGCGCGACCATAAATACGCCCGCAGTGACCATCGTCGCCGCATGGATCAAAGCAGAGATCGGGGTGGGA
>JAZGGN010000304.1:0-2869 GCA_036480475.1 Gammaproteobacteria bacterium | reverse complement strand
ATAGTTAATTCCAAGCAAAAATAAGGCAAATTTTCTAAAATATGCTTGCTACGTCGGTGATTTTTTTGAAAAATTACCTGCTGGGAGTAAAAATTAGGCGCTTTGAGTTACTGGTGGTGGATTATGGTTTCTTGTCTAACTTGCGCACGGTCTGGTTAGGTGGTAGACTCGCAGTCCTATGTTATAACTAGATTAAGTGATTATTGCAGATGCGAGGACTAACACAATTTCCCATAGGGGAACCAGGTACTGATTCACAAGGGCAAGTGAGCGTGGGAGACAAGCAATCTCAGCGATCTCCGCTTGAAGTGGAGGATGGCCTGAAACAACCTTCTGCAGAAGATTTAAGTGCTGATTCACAATCACAAAGTCAAGTTGGTATTGCAGTGGGAGAAGCGCGCGGTCACTCTCAGCAAAAAGACGCTATGACTTTGGAGGCGGCTCAAGCTTTTGTGAGCATTTTTGTGATGGCCGCGTTTGACTTTATATTTAATTTTGTGGCCAAAAGGGGAGGGGGGAATTATCAGAAGGAACCAACGCCGATAGAGTTAGCACAATTTCCTGTTTCTGAAGAATCAGAAGATTCAAGCGCTGATTCGCAAAGTCAAGCAGATGTGGCAGTGAGGACGGAGCGAGAGCATAGCGGGCAACTTCAGCAAAAACAAGAGGATGCTTGGGCTCGTTTTATCGTTATTCTTCTTGCAGCGTTTACCACTACCACTGTGGTAAAGCCACAAGAAGCTCTAGAGCTAGAATCAACAACATATTTTGGATCGAAGATGGCGTATAAATCTTTTGAAGGGCTCTCCTCGGCGAGATTTTTCAACCGCAACGATACCAACGGCAACACAGATCTTTGTAAAGGGCGAGATAGAGGGCAAGCTAAGGGTATGACTTGCCGGTAGACTATTTCCTATACGCTGCTTCTTTGCGAGGTTATCAAACTGCATTTTGGTTGCAGGTTAATTTTTACAAACATTTATCGAGACAGGTTTCTATAACCGCCGCTCCTTAGTTTAAGATCTGCGTCCTGTTTGTTTTCTAATAGCATGACACGCCCTCTTGTTTTACCATGAAAAAAAGGTAAAGATAAGATACAGTCTAGCATTCTGTAGTTAAGATCTGCCGTGAGCGCTTATTTACTGGATCTTAGGACTTTTTGTCTGAGACTTTATAGACGAGATATGTCGTAGTAAAAAAACCAGAGTGTCAACACTTAAGTATCCTCGTTACGATTACAATGATTGTGAACAGTCCCCAGAGGTCATCATGAAATTTAAAATCCAAAGAGAGCAATTACTCAAACCCTTGCAAATGATTTCCGGGGTGGTTGAGCGTCGCCAAACCCTGCCGATCTTATCTAATGTGCTAATTGTTGTGGATTCACACCTTTTATCCTTGACTGCCACAGATTTGGAAGTTGAATTAAGCACTCGCGCGGTTTTGTCGGAGCCAGCAGAAGTTGGGCAAGTCACTGTGTCTGCCCGCAAATTGATGGACATTTGCCGCTCAGCGCCGGACAAAGCGCTGCTGGAGTTGAGTACCAATGATAAAAAAGTCATTATTAAATCTGGTCGCAGTCGCTTTAGTTTGGCGATCTTGCCCGTCGAAGATTTTCCATTGATCGAAGAAGAGAAAAGTATTTTTGAATTTTCTTTGATTCAACAAGACTTGCTTAAATTATTAAATGCCACCCATTTTTCCATGGGGCAACAGGATGTGCGCGGCTATTTAAATGGCGTGCTGTTACTGGCAGATCAAGATATTATTCGTGTAGTGGCTTCTGACGGACATCGCCTAGCGATGTCGACACATAACGATAACGAGAATGATACCGCGCCAGAGTCACAAAGCACCATCATGCCGCGTAAGGCTGTCATAGAATTGGTTCGACTCTTAGAGAACGTGGATGAAAAAATAAGCATTGCCTTGACGGCGAATCATATTCGCCTGGTGACCAAAGGCTTTACTTTTATTTCCAAATTAATTGATGAAAGTACGCCGAACTATGATGCGATTATTCCCGATGAAGGTGATAAAGTCATTACCATTGATAGAGATGTTTTAAAAGCGGCTTTAGCCCGGGTTTCCATTTTATCTAATGAGCAACACCGTGGGATCCGCATTTGCTTAAGCCCACAATTATTGCAATTGATTAGCAATAATCCGGACCAGGAAGAAGCTGAAGAAGAGCTGGATATTGAGTATGCGGGGAGCGCATTGGAAATCGGCTTTAATGTTGACTATTTGATTGATATCTTGGGCGTTGTTCCTCAGGGAGATGTTAGGCTTTTCTTTGCCGATCCCAGCAGCAGTTTACTGATAAAATCACTGCATAATGAACAAGCACTTTATGTGGTGATGCCGATGAAGTTGTAGACTTTGCGCGGCTCTCAAGCCGCAGTATGACGGATATGTTGTTTATGCGTCGATCCCTCAGGGCTCAACCTCGGCTTGTGATTGCATCCATCAAGTTAAAAATCTTAGAAAAGCATCATTTTGTAAGATCGTAAATAGGCTCTTAGGATCCGTCTTGAAAAAATGAACATTAGTAAACTAACGGCCGAAAATATCCGCAATATTGCCTCTGTATCTATCGAACCCGGAGAAAAATTTAATATTATTGTTGGTAAAAACGGCAGTGGTAAAACCAGCCTGCTTGAAGCCATCTACATTTTAGGTGCTGGACGCTCATTTCGCTCACGCAAAAACACGCAATTGATTTCATTTGAAAAGCCACAGCTCACTGTGTTTGCAAAAATTAATGATGGATCTTCCCTTGGTGTGGAAAAGCATCGTAATGGTGAAAATCGTATCCGGATTAATGCAGAAAATAAAAATACAGTTGCTGCTCTGGCGCAAATGCTGC
>JAZGGN010000303.1:0-7133 GCA_036480475.1 Gammaproteobacteria bacterium | reverse complement strand
CAACCTGACTTGATCGCAAATAATCTATCATAAACTTTCATAATTTGGCAATTTTTTTTGAAAATTTAGGCTGTTAGGTGGGGGCACCGGAACGACACGCCGGACATGAGACCGTGACTGCACCAGTCGGCCCACACTTGCAAGCGGAATTCTAGCTGGGGATTGTGTTTATTCATCACGCACCTGCGGGGAGACAAAATTTTTGTGGTCGATGGGATTATTCTGTGCCGCTTCTGGGTAGTGTGTTGTCAGTCGGTGTCCACCACCGCTTTGCATGACTTGACCGGCTTTGCTTTTATCGCCAATGAATACCGGTGCCGGCGCATCAAAGCCTGCACTGGCGTTGTCTCGCGCTATTACGCCGTTTAGCACACCAGGATAATTTGTGGGCACTTGCTCAAGATAACGCCGGTAGCGCTTTTGGAATTCGTGCTGCAAAAATTTTAATTGCTCAGTACGATTCGTGCATAAAGCTATCCAACCGCCCATGTCAGCGAGTACCGCATGAATCAGCGCATCATCGAAGACGACACTGTCGTAGCTGCCAATACGCTCGATGGTTTTTACTACTTTGCTCCACGCCTGGTAGGCTTTGTCATCACTGCTGCCTTCTAGCTGGCGAATGAGGTCAGCTGGCTTTGGCAAGAATTGTCCAGTGTCTGGGTTATCAACATGCGCCTGTAAAGCACGTTTAACATCAGCAAAGTCAAAGCGCTTTAGGGAGCGCCAGTAAATCTCTGCCTGAACCTGGGAAAAATCTTTATCGCACAGGGCAGCAATGCCCCCCATCAATTTTGCAAATTCAATTAACTCTTGCTTGTTCATTGCTTTACTCCTCATCGTTGTTTAATTTTTTGTTGGCCCAGTCTTGCAGTCCGCGCATATTGACTCGGACTTTACGCTCAGCCTGGCTTAACACTTGGGGTGGGTTAAAGTGGTTGTGGATGAAGCGGTCGATTTGGTCACCATCACGCAGGATGAGGTGTAGGCCGTCGTAACGTTGACCACGTTCGTTGTCGCCAGTGTTATGTGGGGTGACTGCACAACCGCTAATCGCATCACACAATTGCACTACGCTGTAACCTGATTGCAGTGCTTTGGCGATCAAGCGTTTGCGTTTGTCATCTAACCGCGCTTGTGGGTGACACATAGTAACTTGCCAATGAGTAAATACATGCTGCACTTGCTCAGCCTGCAAGGGTTTACCACTGTGGCTTGCATTCGGCGCTTCCTCGCCTTCCGAGGATAAATTTTTAGTAACATAAGGGGAAGGCCGGGCGCCCAGTCGCGTCGAAGACGTGACAGTAAGATCCTTTCCCTTCCCTTCCTCTTCCCTTTCCTCTTCCCTTTCCCCTTCCCCTTCCCCTTCCCTTCCTATTCCCCTCGTGCAAGTCCGTGACGCGTGCGCCACGCGTGCTTCACCCGTCACGGACTTGCTTACGACGCGTGGTTGATGAGCATTTAAACTATTATTTTGTGAACAATCTTCAGTATTGATTGCAGTGATTGTTTCTGGATCAGGTAATTGACTCTCTGTTTCACGACTATTGATACATTGATGTTTATGCCAGGAAGGGATATAGCCGTAAACTTTATCCTCATGTTGATATTTGATGATGAACCCATAGTGTACAAGTGCCTCTAACACAGCAGCAAAATCAATATTATCGTAAGGTAGGATATCTAAACTTAATTGTCGTGGTTGCCAGCGAAAGCGTCCTGCTCGATCACAGCAGGCAAATAAGCCAATATATGCTAAGCGTAAGGGTAGTCCTGTGGCCTGTGCTGCCTCAAATAAATCAACATGCCTGAATAATTCAGGTTTAACGGTTCGTATTCTTGTCATTTTTTTTCTCCTTATTAGTTTGTAAAAAATTTTCATTTTTGAATAATGTAAATTTGACGGTTCATGTTTTTGTCATTTCATTTCCCCTCCTTATGGTTTAATAATTGATTTAAAGCCTGAAGTTGTTCTTGTTCAGAGGACGATTGCTCAATAATTTTTATTGCTTTACCTGTGCTGATTTGTTTTTTATCGAAGGCAGCCACCAGTTCAGGACTACCCATAAATACAATTTTTTTGTGCAATCTGTAGGTTTCATGATTAAGCCCAATACATCGAGCAACAAACGTTCTTGTTTTCTCTCCTGGACTTAATGCCAAGAGCTGTGATTTTTGGACAAACAGCACCTCTTTTGTAGAAAAATCTTCTTCTTTGTCATGATTTATCTGCTTAACTTGTGCAACATGTTGCACAAGTGGCGCTTCTTTTTTAACTAATTTTGAGCGATTTTTTATCTTTTTGTTTTCTTTTCTATTTAAGTCAGAGCGATACCCTTGGCGATCCCTAAGAAAATGTTTAATATGGCAACCCACCATAATCACTTCACTGATGAGTAAATTGCTGTAATCAATTGTTTTGTGAACACCAAGAAGTAGCGCACGGATATCAATAATAATGGCTGAAACTGTCTTATGATTGTTTGTTTGATGAAGCTTTAATTGTGACAATCCTGCAATCAAACAACAGTCAGTATCAATGATAATTGGACGTGAGATATACAATGGTTTTGTGGTAATACTCATGGGTGTATTTATCATTTGTGGCGGTGTTATAGTGATGTTTTTGAGGGGAACTTCCCTGATTACTTTAACGTTAACTTGTTGAAAAACTTCATCAAAAAATTTAGTTGTCTTTTTTTCTTCAGGACATAAACGCTCAATGCTAACGCCCGTTAAACGAGAAATTTTCATACCGATGTGATAAGGAATGGGCGTTTTAGAATTTACCCAATTCCCTAACCGTGTTCTGCTAACCTCTAACTTGCGGGCGAGTATATTTTGCCCGCCAGCAATACGACACGCTTCCAGTAAAGCTTGTTGTTTTGTTATTTTGTCTTTGAAAAGCATCCCAATTACCACGCATCCAACTATTGATGATGTGATCCATCACGGTGTTTCCCATGATTTAAATTCCTTTAATTTTTATTGTAAGGACAAATTTGTCCAAAAATTTGGACAAATTTCGGGTTATATTTAGGACAGCTAGGCAATGGTTATATCGGCACAACAGGAAGTCGTGCTGGCAAGCAATTCACGTTATTGAGCTGTAGTTTTTATTATTGTTATTCCGGCGGTGCTAATTTTATTATCAGATTAGATTTGAGGCGCTCGGCAGGCATAAAGATCGGACTGATCTCTAATATAGCCATAGAAATAAAAGTGAATATTAATAGAATTTGTCGGAATGTAATTATTTTCAATAAAAATTATAAATAACCGTTATTCAAATAGACTTAATGGAGAAAGGGCATGAAAAATACATTTAAATCAATTATTAGTCATCTTGTTGACGAAGGTATATGTGGCTTAGGAGACTTAACCCCAATGGATAATCGTTGCTTAACCGCGGCCTTAATCCGTGACAGTGCAGATCCTTTGGGTCAGTGGGAATTTATCAGTGAACCTTCAGGTAGTGATGCACTGCCACAACTGCTGATTGATGTTTTAGAAGAGAATAAAAATGGCGTGTTGGGTTTATGTCGCCCTGATACTAGTTTAGTGCTGGCAATGGCCCAAGGTGCAATCGAGTGGAGTCAGCCCATTATTGTATGTGCTTTACAAGAAGCCGTGAGCCATCTTATCACCGAAGAAGAGGAATAAGCCGTGGAAGATTTACAAAACATTGAACCTTTAAAAAATTTAGCGCAAAAAATGATTCGAATTAGCGAAGAAGTGCAATACCTGCAAAAACAAGGCCGCAATCAGTTTCACAAGTACAATTATGTCACCGATAGTGATGTGATAAGTGCTTGTTCTAAAGCGATGCAGAAGCATCAAGTATTTATGCTGTCCAGTGTATTAAAGCGTGAGTGTAATCCTTATGAAACCCGTGGTAATAAGAACGCATTCTTGGTTAGTGTACAACTGCGAGTGACTTTTATTGATGTTGATAGTGGTGAGAGCTTAAGCAGTATTTTTTATGGCGATGGCAGTGATTCAGATGATAAAGGGATATACAAAGCCATCACCGGCGCACAAAAGTATGCTTTGATGAAAACCTTTCTTGTGGCTACCGGTGACGACCCAGAAAAGGAGGCCGCCTGTCTTCATGCGGGCGCAACACAATCCCCATCAAATCATTTTGATAAAGACAAATTAATTCAGGAATTAACGGAACAGGCACACAAGGGCAGTGTTGCTTTTCGTGCAGCGTGGAAAACATTGTCACAGGATAAGCGTGCCGCCTTACACGATCACATTCCACTATTCCAAGAACAAGCCGAGCAGGCAGACTTAATCATTCAACAAGAGGACATTGGACAATGAACTTAAAACTTTACGAAGTCGTCAACGAGTATAGGTACGCTTGTGAGGCGTTATACAAATATTCCGATGAGCTAGATGGTAATGCGGTTGAAGACACGCTGACAAAGCTCAAGGGTCCCTTAGAAGACAAAATTATTAATGTCGCCGCTTATATTAAAAATGTGGACGCAGAAGTTGAAGTACTAAAGGCCCATGAAAAGAAATTGCATCTGCGACGACGCCATTTAGAAAATCATATTGCCGCATTGAAAGCTTATCTTAAAGACAATATGCAGCGTGCTGATTTAAAGAAAGTCAAAGGCGTGGCCTTTGATGTGTCTCTACGCAAAAGTACGCGCGTGGTGGTTGAAGATGAACATTGCTTACCACAAGCCTATATTCGGAAAGTTGAATTCCAAGCAGATAAGGAAAAAATTAAAACCGCAATGGCGCGTGGGGAAATTATTTCCGGTGCTTATATTGAAGAACAGAGCAATATATTTATAGGTTAACAGAAACAGGAGAAAAAAATGACTCAAGGTTTAAATAAAGTGATGCTGATTGGTTACTTAGGCAAGACGCCTGAAGTTAAAACCTTTAATGATGGCGCCGCGTATAGCAATGTCAGTTTGGCCACCCATAGTACTTGGAAAGACAAACAAACAGGCGAGCAGAAACAAGCAACCCAGTGGCATCAGATTTTCTTTAGCCGCCGCTTGGCCGTTGTGTTGGCGGAGTTTTGTCACCAGGGCAGTTTTGTTTATGTGGAAGGCCGTTTACGTACCCGTTGTTGGGATAATGACCGGGGCGAAAAGCAGTACACAACCGATATTGTGGCTTCCCAGTTATTGCTTTTGGATAAAAAGCAGGACGATGATATTGATGATAATAACAGCAATATGGATGATAATTTACCTTTTTAGGGCGATAGCTTAAAAACATGAATAATTTAACTCGCATTTAAGCCAAAATTAAGGTATCACATGAACTACGGCGCTTATCCAGTGCAGTGGGTCAAACTAAAACGCTAGGGTGGGCAAACTTAATGGGTATAGAATAATGGATAGAAAACATAGTTATAGTACCAAAGCTTGCGCGCCCGGGGTAGAAATACGTGACTGGTGTGATGGTCGAACGTCGCTGCGGATATTATTTCGCTATCGCGGTGTACGTTGCCGTGAAACGATTCGCCTGAAAGCAACGAAGCAAAATATTAATTATGCGATTCGGCGACGGGCTGAAGTGCTAGGCGCGATTGAGCGCGGAACATTTAGTTATGCTGAATTTTTTCCGGAGTCAAAGCGGGCACCGTTGTTTGGCTCTGAGCAGAACCTAGTGAATCGTCAAGTGACGGTCGGTGCCTTATTGACTGACTATCTTGAGCAGATTGAGCGTCCTTTGGAATTAAGCACTAGCCAAGGGTATCGTAAGACGTGTGAGGCGCATTTATTTCCCAAATTTGGGCAAATGCCGCTGCGTGAGTTAACCCCGGCGCTGCTGCGTCGTTGGATCAGTGGCTTGACCATGAAGACAAAGACGGTCAGTAATATTTTAGTGCCGTTAAGAGCGATCGTAGCCCAAGCACTGGCCGATGGGATTATTGATAAAGATCCGTTGGTGACCATTAAGTTATCGAAGTTACTGGATAAACACACCAGCAAGAGTGAACATACGGTTGACCCTTTTAATAGCAAAGAAATTACAGCGATTCTTGCGGCGGCACAGGGACAAGATAAAAATTTATTCCAGTTTGCTTTTTATAGTGGTCTTCGGACTTCAGAGCTGATTGGTTTAGCTTGGGAGGATGTTGATTGGGTTAATGGGGTGGTGCATGTCTGCCGAGCGGTGGTCTGTCAACAAGTCAAAGGGCCTAAAACGAAGGCCGGTGAGCGTGATGTTTTGTTATTGCCACCAGCTTTGACAGCGTTGAAAGCACAGAAGGCGTATACTTTTGAGATCGGCAAGCGGGTATTTCATAATCCGCGCACCAATCAGCCGTGGGCGTCAGATAAGCAAATTCGTGAGCAAGCGTGGCAGCCGACGCTTAGGAAAGCCGGTGTGCGCTATCGTTATCCTTATCAAACTCGCCATACCTATGCGTCCATGTTGTTGTCAGCCGGTGAAAATATGTTCTGGGTGGCCAACCAAATGGGCCATGTTGATGTTGAAATGGTGATGAAGAAGTATGGTAAATGGATCCCTAATAGTCACGCTAAAGCAGGTTACCAGCCGGTGAATGATTGGTCTACGCACTGTGCGGCCTAATCCCCTATTCGATAATAAAAGCGGCTTTCAGGTGGTAAGCGATTGGTTGATGTATTGCGTGGTCTAAATTAAAGCTAAGGGGAAGGAGTAAGATAAGTTGGGGATGATTCTTCGGAGAAATCCGTTACCAGATTTATTACGTCACTAGGGACGTTTAATGAATCCATCGCTTCTGTTGATGCCTCTATCCGTGCCTTTCGTGCTGCTGGCGAATCCTTGAGATAGTGTTTATAAGCTGCAACAGCAGATGAGCAGACAATGGCTAACGATATAAAAAAGCCAATAATGCTGCCAACGAAGGCACCAATAATGCTGCCAACCACTGCTCCAACGAGCAAACTCGACACCATTACATCCTCGATTTTCGACTTTACTTTAGTGACTAATTCGGAACGGTGATACCTAGCGCACTCTATTTCTGCTGTAGCATATTCCTGATCGTATTTGAACCAGAAAGCACAGCGCGACATAGCTACGGACACGGACGTGTCGTTCCGGTGCCCCCACCTAACAGCCTAAATTTTCAAAAAAAATTGCCAAATTATGAAAGTTTATGATAG
>JAZGGN010000302.1:0-3259 GCA_036480475.1 Gammaproteobacteria bacterium | reverse complement strand
ACCCAGAATACTTACGCTATTACTTTGCAGCCAAACTCTCCAGCAGCATCGAAGACATTGATTTAAACTTCAATGATTTTCTGCAACGAGTCAATAGTGATTTGGTTGGCAAAGTCGTCAACATTGCCAGCCGCTGTGCTGGCTTCATCCATAAAAACTATGCCGATACACTGTCTGAAAATATACTCAACCCAGAATTATTCAATGATTTTGTCAACGCTGGTGACAAAATCGCCCAATGTTATCAGCAACGTGAATATTCACACACCGTACGTCTGATCATGGCACTGGCCGATCGCGCCAACCAAACGATCGATGCCAACAAACCCTGGGTTTTGGTCAAAGAAAAAGGTAAGGAACAACTTGTCCATGACGTCTGTAGCTTCGGCATTAATTTATTCCGCGTACTCATTATTTATTTAAAACCGATCTTACCGCAAATGGCACAAGCGGTAGAAGCCTTTTTAAATGTCTCGCCAATGGATTGGGCGAGTCGAGAGAAACCATTACTCAACCACACTATTAATCGTTTTAAACCTTTGTTGCAACGTATTGACAGCAAACAAATTGAAGCCTTAAAGGAGGCCGCCATGCATGAAATTAAAAACACCGCATCAGAAAAATCTGAAAACTCAATATTAAAAGATTTCCCGATCGCAGAAACTATTGAGATCACAGATTTTCAAAAAATTGATTTGCGCATCGCCAAAATTATTGAAGCGGAATACCTCGAGGGCGCGGATAAACTCTTAAAATTAATCGTTGATATCGGTGGTGAAACCCGGCAAATATTTGCCGGTATTCGCTCTGCCTATACACCTGAACAACTCATTGACCGCCACACCGTTGTCATTGCAAATTTAAAACCACGCAAAATGCGTTTTGGTGTGTCTGAAGCGATGGTGCTTGCGGCCGGTGCAGGTGACAAAGAACTGTGGATCTTATCACCCGATGACGGTGCACAGGCGGGCATGCCGGTAAAATGAAAACAAGCGACATCGACAAAATTGATGCGCTATTACCGCAAACTCAATGTCGAGAATGTGGGTATGACGCATGCCGACCCTATGCGCAAGCCATCGCCCAAGGCAAAGAAACCATTGATCGCTGTGCCCCTGGGGGTGTCACCACCTTGCAAGCTTTAGCAGAATTATTACAGATCGATCCAACCCCATTGATGGCGCAAGTCAAAACGAATACACGCCACCCACAAATCGCAACCATCCGCGAAGCAGACTGCATCGGTTGCACCAAGTGTATCCAAGCTTGTCCGGTCGATGCCATCCTCGGCAGTCGCCAGCAAATGCACAGCATCCTCAGTGCTGAATGCACCGGCTGTGGTTTATGTGTTGAACCGTGTCCCGTAGATTGCATTGACTTGCTCACTGTCGATCAAGATCACTATGATATTGAAACCGCTAAAAAGCGCTACCAAGCACGAGAAGTGCGTTTACAAAAACAAGCACAAGAAAAATTCCAACGCCAACAACAGCGTGCCAAAACAGCGAAGCAAGCTTATATTCAAGCGGCGGTTGCGCGGGTGCAAGCCAATAAACGGTGAAAGAAAAAAAGTAACCACTCACCCTGTCGCAAGAAACGTTTAGATTTGAGGCAAGGGGGCTGAGCTATTACGAAAAAAATAGGGGCGGTTTACGAACCGCCCCTAGAATTGAGATTATTGTGATACTGTCGGCCTAAGCATGTTCTTCGAGCACCTACTCCCAAGTTCAAGTCAGAGCAGACTTGACCCAGGAAAACCATCGAGGCACAAGGCCGTTATATTTATTTTTGCTCTAAATCACTATGGACTGACCGAATTTACCTGCATCGATCCATCCGTCTTTAAGGTAATTTTATTAAATTCACCAGATAGCTGATCTACAAAGTTCTGAAAAGTGAAAAAAACAGAGCTTATTAAGGTAGGCTCATCATCCACAATAATTTTCAGATCTCCAACAAAAGGGTCATCTTCTTCGACTGTCACTACACGCGTCTCTCCAGAAGAGCGGTCTGTATTAATCACTGTAACAGTTCTCTTCAGCTCTTCAAATTCAAAATTCTTTTCGACGATAACATCGCCATCACCATTTGCCTGAAACTCAGCCACAGGCTCACTCGCCAACGCAAGACCACTAAAAACGAGCAAAAAAGGTAACACTAACAATTTACTTAACTTCATTTGACACTCCAGTTGTTTAAAAATTGACCAAGAAATAATGACTTCCCTACATTACTTAAGAAAATTGAATCATTTTCTAATGGACAAAGCATTGTAACAAAATATAAAACAATTATGCAATATAATAACTATTTGGTCGCTTTCGCATCCCTTTATTTTAGAAACATATATACCTAATGGTTCAGAGGACTTAGAGGACGCGGGACTCGTTTATTCTCAGGGATGATGATATACAATAGCGTTATTATCGATTTATCCCATCTTCGATAACAGCGGAACTCACATGACTACTATTCTTGAAACAGAACGTCTAATTTTACGCACATGGCGAGCATCTGATTTAGAGCCGATGTGCAAAATCAATCAAGATCCAAAAGTCATGGCCTATTTCCCAGGATTACAAGATCGCGCCACAACAAAGCAATTCATTGATAAAGTGACCGCGCACTATCAAAAAAACAATTACGCCTTATATGCGACCCAACTAAAATCCACTCACGAATTTATTGGCTTCATCGGTTTGGATCGTGTTAATTTTAGCGCGCATTTTACGCCCGCCATAGAAATTGGATGGCGCCTATCCTCAAAGCACTGGAACAAAGGCTATGCCACTGAAGGCGCTAAAGCGGTATTGCATTATGCATTTACCACATTGGATATTCCTGAAATTATTTCATTCACAGTAACTGGGAATACACCGTCCAGGCGCGTGATGGAAAAAATTGGTCTAAGTCACAATGTCTCTGATGATTTCGCTCACCCAAAGCTTGGAGATGACAGCCCATTACAACAGCATGTTTTATATCGTTTAACGAAAGCGGTATATCTTTCTAGAAACCAAAAATGAGCGAACCTCATGGTTGTTTGGGGCGAGTATTTTATTGGGTCATTGTTAAATGCTTATCTGAGTTCTTTCAGGATAGACAAAATCTGTTAGAGTATAGGTGGAATTAGTCATGCTGCTTTATTTATATCTCAAATGATCACTCCTATATATAACACGTCATTACCCGGCTTGACCGGGTAATCCAGGCAACGTGATTAGAAAAAATTTCTAAGTAAACAGTTTAGCACAATAAG
>JAZGGN010000301.1:0-3563 GCA_036480475.1 Gammaproteobacteria bacterium | reverse complement strand
AATGCCGTAACCGCCAACACTGCACTGGTCGCGCCATCGGCATCAAAGTCACCAATAATTAAAATACGCTTTTGTGCGGCTAAGGCTTTCGCTAGATATTGTGCGGCTTGCTTAATATTTTTCAATGACTCGAAAGGCAGTAGCGCATTTAACTCATGCTTGATATCAGAGGCAGATTGCACCCCCCTGGCGATATAAACGCGCTGTAGTACTGGATGAATATCCGGCAACTGGCCGCGCAAACCTTCATCAATCGTCCGTCTTATTATCTTTTTTGCTGCATGCATAAGGAAACATCCTGGTCGTTGTCGTTAGATTCTGAACAGTATTGTAACGAAGAACCATACTCTTTACCATCGTCAACCCTGCAACTGCTTTTTTCTTAAGATAATGCTGATACTTTGTTAATTCATTGGCATAATACATACTTTTAACTCTTTTTAAGAGCGGGATGTACAAGTGAGCACATTGAAAAACAATTGGACAATTCATAAATTCGGTGGCAGTAGCCTAGCCAATGCGCAATGCTTCCAAGCGGTCAAAGCCACTTTGTCTGGCAAAAATGAGATTGTGGTTGTGTCCGCCATCAAAGGGGTCACCACCTTATTGCAGCAATTGATTGACTCTGCCAAGGCGCAGCAAGATACCACACAGGCATTAAAGCATCTGCGTCAAATACATACTGATCTCATGGCTGAGCTACTCAGCGAAGCACAATGCACTGCTCTAGTTAATATGTTTAAGCATGATTGGGATAATATTAAGAGTATTTTACAAGCCGTTAACTTGGTACAAAATTATTCGAATGCGGCCTATGAATTAATTTTAAGCTTTGGCGAACAATGGTCCGCACAGATCTTAAACAGCTTTTTATCGACGAACCATAAAACTGCTTATTGCGATGCCAGCAAAATTTTATTCGTTAAAGCCAGCGGTGCCCGAGTTGATATTGATTGGCAAAGAAGTCAGGCGGCATTAGAAGATTTTATTAAAAATAACCCCTGTCAGCAGCTGGTTGTGACGGGTTTTATTGCTTCCACCCTAGACGGTCAGCGGACCATCTTAGGGCGCAATGGCAGTGATTTTTCAGCGGCGATATTTTCTAAATTAGTGCAAGCACAAGCCTTGACGATTTGGACCGATGTCGATGGCGTCTTTAGCGCTGACCCACGCAAAGTGCGTTCGGCCTTTGTGATCGACCGACTTTCCTATGAAGAAGCCTTTGAGTTGGCCTATTTCGGTGCGACGGTCATTCACCCGCGTGCCATTGCACCAGCAATGACACAAGGAATTTCAATTTATATCAAAAATACATTTAAGCCTGAAGCCCCAGGCACCTGCATTTGCGCACAACCACAAGCGTCGAAACATTTAATCAAAGGGTTAACCAGTATCGATGACATTGCTTTGATCAATGTTGAAGGCGCCAGCATGATCGGCATTCCTGGTATTGCCGCGCGCTTATTTGATGTCTTACAGCAAGCAAAAATATCGGTCATTTTAATTTCACAAGCCAGCTCTGAACATTCAATTTGCTTAGCCATTGCTGAAGAACAGGCGAATAAAGCAACGGCCATACTCAATGAGTATTTCCAATTTGAAATTTCACGTAACCAAATTAAACCGATCCAAGTTACCCAGGATTGTGTGATCCTCTCTATCGTCGGCGACAGTATGGTCGGCACACCAGGTATTCTGGGCAAGCTTTGCTACAACCTCGCTTTAGCGAGTATTAATATTCGCGCGATTGCACAAGGATCCTCCGAACGCAATATCTCGGTGGTCATCCAACGGGACGATACTGGCAAAGCACTGCGCAGCATACACGCTGGTTTTTATTTATCGAAGAAAACAATTTCAATCGGCTTAATTGGCCCAGGCTTAGTGGGTAGTGCTTTGCTGCAGCAAATTTATGGTAATTTAAAACAATTATCAAAAACACATGATATTGATCTCTGTGTGCGTGGCATCATGACCTCTAAAAAAATGTTGCTCTCACATGAACCGATTGACTTAAATGATTGGCCACAACACTTAGCACAAAGCCCGCTTGCCGCTGATGTGGATCATTTTGCCAACCATATATTATCCGATGATATGCCACATGCAGTGATCATTGATTGCACTGCCAATCAAGCCATTGCGGATCAATATCTTAATTTTATTAATAAAGGACTACATGTTATCACCCCAAATAAGCGCGCGAATTCGGGGGATCTAAATTATTATAAAAAATTAAAACAAACTGCGCTACAAAAAGATCGCTGTTACTTTTATGAAACCACCGTCTGTGCTGGCTTACCTGTCATTAAAACACTACAAGATCTGATTCAAACGGGTGATGAAATTATCAGTATCGAAGGGATTGTTTCGGGTACCTTAAGTTATATCTTCAGTGAATTTTCTCGTGGTGAAAAATTTTCTACAATTATTGCGCAAGCAAAAGAGTTGGGCTATACCGAACCAGATCCACGTGACGATTTATCCGGTATGGATGTCGCACGCAAAGTCGTTTGTCTGGCGAGAGAGCTTGATTTGGAGACGACTTTAGATGATGTTCAAGTTGATAATTTGGTGCCCAATGATTTACAATCCTGCACCATTAAGGAATTTGTAACAAAATTACCGCAATACGACGATCAAATCGCAAAACAACTGCGAGACTTAGGTGGTCAGCATCCACAATTGGCTTATGTTGGCAGTATTAAAAAAGATGGATCTATTAAAGTCGGGATCCAATCTTACCCTGAAGATCATCCTTTTGCGCAACTGGGCGGCACAGATAATATGCTGATCTTTCGCAGTCACCGCTACAATGAACAAGCGTTGATCATACGCGGCCCTGGCGCCGGTGCTGCAGTCACCGCTGCTGGTGTATTTGCTGATCTATTACGCTTATGCACTAATATCTCTCTGGAAGGGGCGAACATATAATATGATCGCCATTAAAGATAACATAAGATCGGTGACTGCCTTTGCGCCTGCCAGTTGTGGCAATATTGCCGTTGGCTTTGATGTGCTTGGTTTTGCCCTAGCGACCCCAGGCGATGAAGTCACCTTGACACGACGAGACGATCAGCAACTATCGATCAGCCATATTGACAGTGCAACCCCACTACCTGAAGCAGTTGATAAAAACACCGCGACCGTCGCCATACAAGCCTTATTACGTGATTTAGAATTAACACTCGGCTTTGACGTTCAGATCAAAAAAGGCATTGCCAGCGGATCGGGCATGGGTAGTTCTGCCGCCTCGGCTGTAGCTGCAGTAGTCGCCTGTAATGGTTTTCTACAAAGCCCATTAAGCCCGCAACAATTGATCCAATATGCCTTGCAGGGGGAAGCGATTGCCAGTGGCAGTATACATGCTGATAATGTCGCGCCAAGTCTACTCGGCGGTTTAGTGTTGACCTACAGCTTAGATCCCATTGCCTGGCTACAATTGCCAGCCAGCAATTTTTATTGGACAGTGGTGCATCCTGATTTAGAGATCCAAACCAAAGCAGCGCGGGGAATATTGCCACCATCGATTTCATTACAGCAACACAGCCAACAATCCGCGC
>JAZGGN010000300.1:0-3315 GCA_036480475.1 Gammaproteobacteria bacterium | reverse complement strand
TAATAATGGCTTATCCATTTTACAGCAATGGTATATCACCCGAAAAGTAGAGGCTGAGGCAAGCAAAGGAAGCAAGGCGAAATCACGTAAAAAATCGTGAGCGATTATGACACCATCGTTGCGCAGGCAACGCCGCCGGGACGAGGCGGGATCAGCATTGTACGTGTCTCTGGCGCTAAAGTTCAGTCTATTGCACAAGCCATCATTAAAAAAATTCCTACGCCCCGCTTAGCCGAACATCATCATTTTAAGGATCAAAATAATGATCTTATCGATATGGGGATCGTCTTATATTTTCCAGCGCCCCATTCTTTTACGGGCGAAGAGGTTTTAGAGTTTCAAGGTCATGGTAGCCCCATTGTGGTTGATCGTTTAATCGCTAGCATTCTGCAAGCGGGCGCACGCATTGCAAAACCGGGCGAGTTTTCTCTGCGCGCTTTTTTAAACAGTAAAATTGATTTAACGCAAGCAGAAGCCATTGCTGATTTAATTGACAGTGCATCGCAGCAAGCAGCACGATTGGCATTGCGTTCTTTACAGGGTGAGTTTTCTCGGCACATCCAAAGCTTACTCGATGCGGTTATTAAACTACGCACCTATGTCGAAGCTGCGATCGATTTTCCTGAAGAAGAGATCGATTTTTTAAGTGACGGTAAAGTTGAGCAAGATCTAAATGCTTTACTCGCACAAGTCGAAAAAATTCACCAAGCAGCCGTGCAAGGTGCAAGTTTTCGCGAAGCCAAAACCGCTGTTATTGTGGGGCCAGCGAATGTGGGTAAGTCAACCTTACTTAATCGCTTAAGTGGCCGAGCCTCTGCCATTGTTACCGAGGTTGCGGGTACAACGCGCGATTTGATCCGTGAACACATTCTTCTTGATGGGGTCGCCATGACTGTGGTTGATACTGCCGGCTTGCGCGAGAGTACAGATCCGATTGAGCAAGAAGGTATGGCACGCACATGGCAGCAAATAGAAACCGCGGATATTGTGTTGCTGGTCAGTGATATTTGTTCGCAGCATGAGGAAGCTTTCGTAAAAATCAAACAACAACTGACCCAGCGCCTTGATAAAAACAGCTCAATCATAATGATCTTTAATAAACTTGATCTGACGACAGAGATTGAGCATGAGGATGGGGTGATCTATTTATCAGCAAAAACAGGGCAAGGCTTATCGAAATTATACGAGCACTTAAAATCGTTGACGCAAAATAATATTGAAGGGTGTTTTATTGCGCGCAGACGACATCTTGATGCTTTGGAAAAAACCCAACAAGCTTTATTATCGGGGTATCAGCAATTTCAAGGTCAGTGTGCCGGCGAATTGCTTGCTGAAGAATTGCGCATTGCGCAACAGGCTTTAGGTGAAATCACTGGTCAATTCAGTGCGGATGATTTGCTCGGTAAAATCTTTAGTGAGTTTTGCGTTGGGAAGTAAGGAACGTTCCTCACTTGAGGTCAGCTGCTTTTTTTAGGTTTAAACCTCCCTTGGATCTGACTCTATGTTTTTCACAATTTGTAAATGCATACCCATAGCTAATAATATATCATTCGTTGTTTTTAAGTAAGGATTACCTTTTCCAGATAGTGCTTTGTAAAGGCTTGTTCTACTTTTATCTGTGCTTTTTGCTAATTTACTCATGCCGCCCTGTGATTGAATAACATTATGTAATGCGACCAAAAAAACTTGAACATCTCCTCCTTCTAGTGCTGCATTAAGATAACCAGCAGCTTCTTGTGGATCTGATAAAGATTCAATCAGGTAATCTTGATAGTTAATAGTTTTAGACATAGTTCACCTCTTCAAGTAATTTCCCCAGTGAGCTATTGCCTGCTTAATATCCTTTTTCTGGGATGATTTGTCTCCACCACACAATAGCAAAATAATATTATTTCCTTGTTTACCAAAATAGATTCGATAACCCGAACCAAAATCAAAACGAAATTCATATACGCTTTTTTCAATCGTTTTATAATCACCGAGATTACCCAGAGCTACTCTGTCCAAACGCTCTTTAATGCGATATCTTATGGATTTATCCTTCAAAGATTCAAGCCAATCAACAAAAGGTTTTTTCCCAGTTGGCGCTATATAAATCTCAATTTTATTCTTATGAGCAAGGTTCATTATTAATTGTATCCTACAAGATACAGTCTGTCAAGGGGGGAATTCTTGGAAATTATCCCAAACTTGACGTCTGCTTAAGAAAACCAATTGTTTTCCGTAAGTTAAGGCGCCTAAAGCATGATTTTACAGCACCTCTATTTTATGCAGGCACAATTTTTGCGTTAAATCACGTAAAATTTCTGTTTGCTTGGCAAGCCAGAGGAGTGCTTCGTCAGTAATCTCATAATGTTCAGAATAGCGTGCTTCAATGTAAGCGCGTTTTAATAATTCAAAGCAGCGGCGATTGAATTTTGTGTCTTGCGCAAATACCGTGCTTAGTGTCTGGTCTTGCTGTATGGCTAAGTGTCTCAAACGCTTTAAATCATGACTTTTAGGCAGATAATTTGTAAACACTAATAAGAAACAACCGTAATAACGCTCAACCGCTTGGTGTAACTCGAAAGCGGCCTTCTTATAATCTTTGCGCGCCATACAATGACCATAATCTATTGAGAAAGAATTGGCACTTTCAAACCACTGTGCGTAGTGTTTTTCAGCAATTTTTTGGGCTTCTTCCTTACTCAGTTTTCCTGGCGTGGTTAACTGTGTGTTGCTATATTGATAAAGTTGAATCCCTTCAGCTTTAATGTCTGTAAAAAAATAATGACCCTGCTGGAGTTTGTCATTAATTTCTTTATGTGTGTGGACGAGAAGATTAATCGGCGCTTTAAGTTTGCGCTGGATCCTCTCTTCTGCAGTATGCCAAATTTTATAATCTTCTACCAAGTCATTATTATTCAAGACCACCAATAGATCATAGTCGCTGATGTAACCGTTTGCGACGTCGTCTACCCAAGTGCCTTTTGCGTAGCTGCCAAATAAAATAATTAAAACAATGCGGCTATGCTTTTTTTTGCCCTGCGCAGATCCGATGACTTGATCAAACTCATCTTGAATAATCTCGACGGCAGCATGAATATTCGCCTGCTTGTGGTCTGGTAAATGTTGTAAACTTGTTTTCATTGTTATAAGGCTGCATCTGTCATATAATTTTTAAATCCTTTGACTTGAATATTATCTGTTAAAAAATAATCTTTGTCACCTGGATAAATCACGGTTAATTGATCAAGTGAGAGTTCGTGCAGGCTGATCTTCATCGATTTCGTTAAGCTGGGAGCGTCAGCGTACTTAAATTCAAAACCTAAGCGA
>JAZGGN010000299.1:0-2014 GCA_036480475.1 Gammaproteobacteria bacterium | reverse complement strand
TCTTTGAGTAATAAATCTTTTTCATACTGGTGGTGTTGTGTTAATTGTTGGGTTATTTGTTGTTCAGCTTCTTTTACTGATTTTTGCAATTGCCCAGGAAATCCTTCCACCTGTTGCCGTAATTCTTTTAACTCTTTCTCCCCAGCATTTAAAGCAGCTTCTCGCTGTGCAAATTCGGTCTCTAAAGCCGCACGTTTATCTGCAAGTTCTTTCTCCTGAGTCGTTTTTTTTATTTGATAAGCGTCTTCATCTTGCGCTCGTTCACGTTTGGTGCCATATCCATATTCTTCCTTTTCACGTTGCCATTTCTTCTGTTGTTGGTCTCGCTCTTCTTTATGAGCTAATTTTATCGCTGTTTGGTCCTTTTCCCAATGGCTTTTTTGTATCTCTTTGAATTGCTCAAAATCTGCTTTCTTTTGTGCCATAGCCTCTTCAAAAGCTTCTATCTTTTGCTTTTGCGCCAGCAACAAGGTATCCAAGGTATGGGCTTCTTTATTGATGTCATAGGCTTCTTTTAATTGTTTTTCCTGTAGGGCTATAGCTTGCTTTAATTTTGCAAATTTTTCATATTCCGTATCAATTTGCTCAGTAATGGTCTTTAGATTGTCATGCAAATTTTGTTTTAACATCGCCATCTGGGCATGTACCTGCTGCGGGGTATATTCACTGGCCGCACGCACCGTTTCTTGCTGCTCAATTTGCATCTTTTGCTCTTGACGACTAACTTTTTTAAGGTTTTTAGCCTCACGTGATAAGGCTTCGTACGCCACTAGAATTTCATTCTTCGTGTTTTTGCTAGAGACAGTCTGGTTCATAGGCTTATCCTCGTCCTGTTTGTGGAGCACCCTGACTAACCTGCATAAACCAGCACTCGACAATGAGGCTCATACCATTAAGAAGGGAGAATTATTGCGCATAGTCTTTTGACATTTAACCTGAATATTTTATGAATTGCTTACATTTGCAATCCGCGGAAGGCTTAGTTAGGTTATAAAAAAGCCAAACGAGCAGATTTCAACATCCTCTATACAAAAAAAATAATATTGGTCTAAAATAAAGTTTTGATGGGGCAATTGGCAGTCAGGCAATACATTTTAGTGGTCAGATTTGTAACCAGCAGGTCACGGGTTTGACTCCTGTCGCCAGTATCAATATAATCAATGAATTAAAATATCATTTCTACATATGATTGATAATAAAGTGCTCCTGGGCAGTATGTTGGGTAGCAAATTGGGTTCATAAAATTAACGAAGCACAAATGCTTTCGCTATGCAGCCTCACTGTGCTTAATAGGTTGAATTAGGGATCTGCCAAGGATAGGGGTCTATGCGGGGGTTTCTAACAACAATGAAAGCCAACGAAAGACCGCTGTCTACTCAAAGGGTGTTTTCTAGCCCTTCAACATTCGTGGTCTTCCCTTGTCCCTCGTGGGCTTCGATGAAACTGAGGAATAGTGCCGGTATTCTCAAGTCATTCCACGCAACTTTTTTTCCGCCTGCTAAAGCCCTCTACTATGAACCCTTATCAGACGGCCTGCTTGTCAGATCAAGTCGCGACTTTTACACATAATAGTCCCAGAAGGCGGCAAGGTCAAGCGGCGTGTCACCATCCTCATTGGGTTGATTAACGTCAGCCTCGTTGGCTACAAGTTCTCTAATGACATGAAGATAGCCGTTGCGGGCGGCAATATGAAGCACCGTGTCACCACACTTATCGGTTTGATTAATGTCAACTCCGTTAGCTACAAGTTCCTTAATGACATCAGCATGGCCGTTGTAGGCGGCAAGGTGAAGCACCTTATTACCATAATTATCGGGTTGATTAACGTCAGCCCCGTTGGTTACAAGTTCCTTTACGATACCAGCATGGCCATTGAGGGCTGCACGATGAAGCACTGTGTAACCATCCTGATCGGGTTGATTAACGGCCCCGTTGGCTACAAGTTCCTTTACGACACCAGCATGGCCCCTGTCGGCTGCAAGGCGAAGCGCCGTGCCACCATCCTGATCGGTTT
>JAZGGN010000298.1:0-6303 GCA_036480475.1 Gammaproteobacteria bacterium | reverse complement strand
AAGATCTTTACATGTCAGATACATAACCAACTTAAGCCCCTATATTACAGTGGTTCTATGACGCATGAATGCTCAGGTGTAAAGATCTTTATCTGAAGATCTTTAGCAGTGAGTTGAGGTATATACCCACACTAATCCATACGCAATTCACGGCGCAAAATCTTACCTACCGGCGACAAAGGCAAGCTATCCACAAACTCAATTTCTTTAGGCACTTTATAGGCCGTTAGATTTTGCCGACAGTGGTCTACAATCATCGTTGCACTCAACTGTTTATTTTTTTTGATGATAAACGCTTTAACGCGCTCACCAGCTTTATCGTCAGGCACCCCGATCACTGCACCACATTCAACCCCTGGATGCATATTAATCACTTCTTCAATTTCACTGGGGTAAACATTAAAGCCAGAAACAATGATCATATCTTTTTGACGATCGACCAGATAAATATAACCTTGATCATCCATATGCGCAATATCACCCGTATGCAACCAACCACCCTCTGTTAATACTTGCTTTGTTTCTGTTTCATTACGCCAATAGCCTTGCATCACTTGCGGACCTTTGACCCAAAGTTCCCCCACCTCACCTAACATCACTTCTTCGCCATCTTCATCTCGAATTGAAACTTCAGTCGAGGGTAGCGGCAAGCCAACACTCCCTGTTGATTTTCCTCTGGCCATCGGTTCAACGGTAACCACTGGACTCGCTTCTGTTAAACCATAACCTTGCAACATTGGCACATGAATCAAATTTTCCCATTGTTCGGTGACACTTTTATCCATCGCCATACCACCCCCTAAAGCAACTTTCATCGATTTAAAATCAAGAACTCTAAATTTTTTATTTTCTAACAATTTAGCAAATAAAGTGTTAATACCAATAAAGCCAGTAAATGGCGTTTTTGAGATTTCTTTAACAAACCTTTTTATATTGCGTGGATCCGTGATCAACACAATACAAGCACCAAAAAATAAAAAAAGCAAACAACCCGCGAGTAAAGAATAAGCATGATACAGCGGTAAGGGCGATATAATGATTTCCTCATGAAGTTGCAATGAAGCGCCAATCCAGGCACTCGTTTGTAATAAATTCGCGATAATATTACCATGAGTGAGCATCACCCCCTTAGCAACACCCGTCGTACCCCCCGTATATTGCAAAAAAGCAAGATCTTGTGCATTTAAATTTACCTCTTGTAACTGCATCTTGCGCCCTTGCTGCAACACCATCTTGAGACTGATTTCACCTCTAATAGGGGCATATGACCATGTGCTTTTACGATGACGCGCAACAAAATTAATAATATGTCTCTTTGGCCATGATATTAAATCGCCCATACGCGTTACAATAACGTGCTTAAGTGTCGTTTGGGCTTTCGCTTCAGCCACAACTTTTGAAAAATTTTCCAATACGATGAGTGCGCTCGCTTGAGCATCATTTATCTGATGAATAAATTCACGCTGCGTATAAAATGGGTTAACATTCACAACGACTAGACCAGCACGCAAAGCCCCATACAGCGCAATAGGATATTGCAGCAAATTAGGCATCATGATAGCAAACCGATCACCCTTTACTAAACCTAATCCTTCTTGCAAGTAAGCAGCAAAAATTGAACTCTTTCGCTCCAACTCAGCATAGGTTAAAACTGTGCCAAAATTACTCAGCGCCTTGTGCTTACTATACTTTTTACAACTTTCCTGAAAGCAGCCCACTAAAGAATGGTAGCGGTTAACATCAATTTTTTCGCTAACCCCTAACTGATAATTTTTTAACCATATTTTGTCCATGAAGATCCCTTACCTGAATTATTTACGTCATACGATCATATTATAGAGTAAAACAAACTAAAAACGATGTAACTATTCAGCTTAATTTTTCTTAACCTCATGCTTTAGTTTGTTTTTCTTAATCCTGCGAACATTAGTCAGGACAGAGGCAATGGAGGAATTTTAACCTCGTCGCAAGGATGGTTAAGGTATTGAAGTTAGCGCTTTTTATGTGCTGAACTTGACTCAGCACATAAAAAGCCCTTAAGATTCAGCGCATTAATCAGTCGCAATAGTGCTTAACTGCTTTTTCCAGGATAATATGTTACTTTAGCCAATTCCTACTTCAAGCGGATCCTAGCTATGTTGCCATCAAAATCATTCCAACTCAAAGCTGACCTATTTACCATCAGCATACTGCAACTATTGAACACTGATCAAGAAAACATCAAAAAACAGTTAGCACAAGTGATAAAAGAAGCGCCAAAATTTTTTCAATCTGCGCCAATCGTGCTTGATTTGCAATTATTAAAAGATCCGGAAACAGACATAAACTTTGCTGGTCTGGTACAAGATCTGCGTAATCATAATCTCATCCCCATTGGCATTCGTGGTGGCACCTTAAAGCACCAGCAAGAGGCATCAGAAAATGGCTTAGCTGTTTTTAGCGTCTCTAAAGCCAGCACGAAAGAAAAAGCACCCGTAAAACAAACTCGACGGGCGGCTAAATTGATTAGCAAACCCGTACGTTCAGGACAACAAATTTATGCCAAAGATTGCGACTTAATCGTAACCTCACAAGTCAGCCATGGTGCTGAATTGCTTGCTGACGGGAATATCCATGTTTATGGCACCTTGCGTGGCCGCGCATTAGCAGGGATAGGCGGAGATGAAACAGCAAGAATATTTTGCCAACAATTAGATGCTGAATTAATTTCCATCGCAGGATTTTACATGCTGACAGAAACCTTATCCTCGCAAAATAAAGAGCAGGCGCAGCAAGTCTCTTTACAAGATGAAAAATTACAGATCCAGGCACTATGAGCACACTTTTTATTTCAGACTTACACTTAAGTCCACAGCGTCCCCACTTAAGTCAATTATTTTTCAAGTTCCTCCAACAGCAAGCACCTCAAGCAGATACCCTATATATTCTCGGTGATTTTTTTAATATTTGGATTGGCGATGACGACACCTCAGCATTTCACCGCAGCATCAGCGAACCGCTTAAAGCATTAGCAGCAACAGGCGTTACCATTTACATTATGGTTGGCAACCATGATTTTTTATTGGGTAAAAAGTTTTGCCAAGCCAGTGGCTGCACACTATTGCCCGATCCAGCCATCATCGATCTTTATGGCCACAAGACCTTATTAAAACACGGTGACGACTTATGTGTCGAAGATAAAAGATATTTGCGTTATCGTAAAATAGCACGATCATGGCTCATCAGAAATTTTTATTTGACACTACCGATCCGCTTACGCCGCAGCATGGCCAATAAGATCCGCAGTATCAGCAAAAATAATAAAAAAGTACATCAGCAAGGGATCAGCGACATTCCCAGAGAAATGATCCCGATTACTTTAGCAAAGCACC
The DNA here is from genome assembly GCA_036480475.1 of Gammaproteobacteria bacterium. Classification (GTDB taxonomy): domain Bacteria; phylum Pseudomonadota; class Gammaproteobacteria; order JAZGGN01; family JAZGGN01; genus JAZGGN01. The sequence goes on along the minus strand of JAZGGN010000298.1, from coordinate 2,932 downwards.
AAGTACAGCAATTCATCCATGGACATACCCATCGGCCCGCGATCCATTACCTATTCAACAGCAGTCAACCCCAGCGCCATATCGTGCTGAGTGACTGGGGAAAAACGGGTAACTTTTGCATGGCCGAGCCAAATGGTGAAATGCGTTTGGCTTACTTTTAAGTCGGGCAACATTTCATCTGTGTTTGCTCTGCAGGGCTAGAATGCTCAGTGCCAGTAGCGCTCGGCTTGGTCCATATAGTAAGTCGTTCATGAGCATGCATCAAATCACGAGCTTCATCTTCCTTTTCCCACCGCAAAGGGCTTTGCCCAAATTTTCCTTCTAGATATGCTAAAACTACGCCGGGATGAGCGCCATCCGTTCTTTTCTCCAATAAGTCAAATATGTCAAACGCAGAACCAAGAGCTTCTTCACTGCTTCCTGTGCCCACTTGACCTTGGATTGCCTCATCATCTGTGGTCGTATCACCTGTCAGATCTATCACTACTTGTTTTCCTATACCGAGATCTCTTTTCTGCTTCTTTTCAGACTGGGCTGCTTTTCCATATATAGTACCACTCTTGCCCTCACCACTACCTCGCTTTCTCTTTCCCATAACGCTCTCTCCTTTCGATATTAAAATAGTATCCACTGTCGTAATCTATAGTCTTATTAAGAAAGACAGCTAACAGCGACGTTCTACCCATCTTTCTAGAGTAATTGTAACCATATTATCTATAATATGGTAAATACAGTTTATAATTATAAAAATAAATCGAAACAAGCACCACTACTATTCCTAGTAAAGCTTTTTCTAGGTTTAATACTTGACAGAAAAACAAAGACTAACCACACTTAACCTAGAAAAGGTAGTTGCAGCAGGATAAATCGTGCAAGTATTTGGTTTAGATAACGTAATAAAAAAATGCGTGGTCACCTAAATGGTGATAAGCACTTTTTTTATATAGTTAGATGAATCAAAGAGTTGTACGAGTTACTCGCTGCAACTACTTTTTCTAGGTTAAACCTAGAAAAAACAACGCTAACCCTAAATTCGACAGTTAACGCCCTAAGGCATTGACTACTAAATTTAGGATAATTCATGGGGCACATCATGGTTAAAACGCTAAAATATGGATTTTATACGCTACTTGGTTTAATTATACTCATTGCCATCGCATTATTTTTGATGACAACTGTTATCGATGCTAATCGCTTCAAACAACCTTTACAAAGCAGTATGAGTATGATGATTGGCCGAGATGTGCAAATTCAGGGTAATATTGATTGGCGAATATATCCTTGGCTTGGTTTAAGTGCCCAAAAGGTAGCTATTGCCAACCCCCAAGCTTTCGATGAGAAAACCTTTGCCACAGTAGAAAGTGCAGACTTAAATATACGTTTAGTGCCCCTGATCAGAGGGAACATTCAAGTTGCTAACATCACTTTAGAAAAGCCCATGATTAAACTTATCATTAATGCACAGGGCAACAATAACTGGGATGATTTTGGCAAAGAAAATCAAAGACCAATAGAGGACCAAGCCATAAGTCAAGAGTCAACTGCTGAAAGCACTGACTCAGAAACAGAGTCTGGTTATTTTGACTTAGGCAGTATTAAAATTGCTGAAATTAATTTAAAACAGGCACAATTGATACTGGACAATCAACAGACACAGCAAACCGTACAACTGGAAGATTTCAATTTATTCAGTAAAAATATCGCTTTTAACCAACTCATTCCACTAGACTTAAGTTTTGCTTTCCAAGCAACCGAGAACAACCGGACTATACTGGCGGGCACATTAACATTTGGTGGTGAATTAGGTATCGATGAAGAAATAGCCCAGAACCAAGGTTCGATACTAGATGACATCAAACTCGTCGGCGATATTGAAATCAAACCTTTAGCATTTGAAAAATTAAGCATTGACAATTTAAGCACTAAAATTGACATTGAAGATAACATGATTATCCTCGAACCGATGCAAATCGATCTTTATCAAGGACAAGCGAACGGCAGTTTGATCATTAACCTAAGTAAAGAAGTACCTTTCTACGCCTTAAGTGAAAACATACAAAATATTCAAGCTGGGCCACTGTTTGCTGATACCACTGGCACTGCCCACATCGATGGTACTGCCAACGCAACACTTGAATTAAGTGCAAGAGGCAAAGATACTAAAACCATTATGGACAGTCTAAACGGTAACATTAAATTCAAATTTAGTGAGGGTGAGCTCTTAGGGGTTGATGTCCCTTACCTGATTAACTGGGCATCGGCGGTGCTTAACCAAGATACTATGCCTAAACAAGAAGCAGATGGTAAAGGTACAGCATTCGGCATCTTGATGGGCACGGCAGACATCGAAGACGGCATGATTAATAATACAGAACTGAATTTGACTTCATCCTATTATCAAATCAATGGTGAGGGTACCGTTAATTTGCGTGATAAAGCGGTAGACTATAAATTACAAGCTGAAATTTTAAATTTAGATGACGACAATCCCTTCCAAAAAATTCAACAAGCGCTTGGTGGGAACATTCCTTTTGTCATTAATGGGGATATAGAGCAATTACGTGTGCAACCTGATTTTCCAATGATTATTCAGGCACGCGCTGGTTCTGAGATCCGTGTACAAGTTAAAGAGTTATTTGATGAAGACAAATTAAAAGAAGTGAGTGAAAAAGCTAAAGAAATTCTTAATCGATTCACGCAATGATCACAAGGCATTATCTTCCATCCACTTTTACACCCGTTACCGTTGATGTATAATGGAGATGCCCAGCACTGAGTTGTAAATGTTGTATGTTGTATGTTGAATCTTGCTGAAAAAATTTTACCGTGGTTTGATCAACACGGTCGCAAAGACTTACCCTGGCAACAACCCATCACGCCCTATCAGGTGTGGCTTTCTGAAATCATGCTGCAACAAACCCAAGTAGTCACG
>JAZGGN010000297.1:0-3412 GCA_036480475.1 Gammaproteobacteria bacterium | reverse complement strand
TCCATAAGTGCGGATTTTCAATTTTTATTTGGTTGATGACATCAATGCCAAAATTCATATGCATCGATTCATCACGTAAAATATATTGAAATTGCTCAGCAGTACCAGTCATTTTGTTGCGTCGTCCCATCGATAGAATCTGAGCAAAGCCAACATAGAAAAATATCCCTTCAAAGACGACATAAAAGGCAATCAAGTCGCGCAATAAACGTTGATTCGCTTCAGGTGTGCCCGTGCTGAAGTTTGGATCACCTAAACTTTTGGTAAAGGGTAATGCCCAAGCTGCTTTCGTCGCGACTGACGGTAGCTCACGATACATATTGAATATTTCAGCTTCATCCATGCCCAAACTTTCAATAATATGTTGATAGGAGTGCGTGTGCAGTGCTTCTTCAAATGCTTGCCGTAGTAAATATTGGCGGCATTCAGGATTCGTAATATGACGGTAAACTGCTAATACCAGGTTATTTGCGACGAGAGAATCTGCCGTAGAGAAAAATCCCAAGTTACGCTTGATGATACGGCGCTCATCTTCACTGAGACCATCAACACTTTTCCATAAAGCGATATCGGCACTCATATTGATTTCATTCGGCATCCAATGGTTGGCACAAGCCGTCAAATATTTATCCCATGCCCACTTATACTTAAACGGTACCAATTGATTGAGGTCAGCGTGACAGTTGATGATTTGTTTATCGTCCACACGGATCCGCGCTGCGCCCATATGTAACTCTTCTAAGCCAGTTGCGCCGCCTTCGCCACCTTCGTCGCCTTCACCATCTTCCGTTTCTTTTTTTACCAGTTCAGGTTTGATCAGATCTGCCTTAACTGGATTTAATTCGTCCCAATTTAATGATGACATCGTAATACCTCCATAAAAAATTTGTTGTTTATTGACAAGCTTCGCACTCTGGATCGTCAATGTTACATGCTTGTTCGCTCGTTACAGCTTGTACCGCATTTAAAGCACCATCTGTAATGGTTGATTTTTCTGCACTGCTTGCACCCATACTACGTAAATAATAAGTCGTCTTTAAGCCAGCCAACCAAGCATGACGATAAAGTTCGTCAAGCTTTTTGCCGGATGGTTCTGCCATATATAAGTTTAATGATTGTGATTGATCGATCCATTTTTGTCGTCGTGAAGCTGCTTCAACTAACCATTTTGGATCCATTTCAAACGCAGTTGCATAACGTTGTTTGATTTCATCAGGCACACGATCAATTTCTTTCACGCTGCCATTGAAATATTTTAAATCATGAGCCATCACTTCATCCCATAAATTCAGCTTTTTCAAATCAACCACGAGATAGGGATTCACCACAGTGAATTCACCCGATAGATTTGATTTAACAAATAGATTTTGATACGTCGGTTCGATGGATTGTGCGACACCAACGATATTAGAAATGGTTGCAGTTGGTGCGATGGCTAAAACATTGGAATTACGCATACCTTTGGTGCGCACTTGGATACGTAGATTTTCCCAATCCAATGTTTGTGCATCGTTTTGTTGCAAGTATTTGCCACGGATTTTGCGTAGCAATGCGATCGAATCGATTGGTAAAATACCCTGGCTCCATAACGATCCTTCAAACGTGGAGTATGAGCCTCGTTCTTCGGCCAATTGCGTTGATGCTTGAATGGCGTGGTAACTGATTAATTCCATTGAGCTGTCGGCAAATTCCACCGCTGCTTGCGAAGCATAGTCAATTTTTAATTTATACAAAGCATCTTGAAAGCCCATTAAGCCTAAACCGATCGGACGATGTTTTAAATTGGAGTTGCGCGCTTGCGGCACTGCATAGTAGTTAATGTCGATGACATTATCTAGCATGCGGATGGCGGTTTTAATTGTTTTTGCTAATTTTTCAGTGTTTAAGCCTTTTTTATCAACATGTACAGGTAAATTAATACTGCCTAAGTTACAAACGGCAATTTCATCCTCTGAGGTATTTAAGGTGATTTCTGTACATAAGTTGGAGCTATGAATTACGCCGTCATGTTGTTGTGGCGAGCGGACATTGCAAGCATCTTTGAAGGTAAACCATGGATGACCTGTTTCAAATATCAAAGTTAGCATTTTGCGCCATAAAGTGATGGCAGGAATGATTTTGTAACTTTTTATTTTTCCTTGTGCCGCTTTCTTTTCATATTTTTTATAAGCTTTGGCAAAGGCTTCACCATATAAGTCATGTAGATCAGGCACTTCATCTGGTGAAAATAAGGTCCATTCACCTTCTTCAAAAACGCGTTGTATAAATAGATCAGGGATCCAATTGGCCGTATTCATATCATGCGTACGACGGCGTTCATCACCCGTGTTTTTACGCAATTCTAAAAACTCTTCGATATCCAAATGCCACGTTTCTAAATAAGCACACACGGCCCCTTTACGTTTGCCCCCTTGATTCACCGCAACCGCTGTGGCATCAGCGACGTTGAGGAAAGGCACAATGCCTAAAGACTTGCCATTGGTGCCTTTAATATACGATCCCATTGCGCGTACTTGGGTCCAGTCGTTACCTAGTCCACCCGCGAATTTAGACAGTAATGCATTGTCTTTAATGGCGCCGTAGATCCCTGATAAATCATCTGGCACTGTGGTTAAGAAGCAACTTGATAATTGCGGTAATAAGGTGCCACAATTAAATAAAGTGGGGGTTGAACTCATAAAACTAAAGGATGATAATAAATTGTAAAATTCGATGGCATATTTTTCTTTCTTTTTTTCGCGTAGTGCCAGTCCCATGGCGACACGCATAAAGAATACTTGTGGTAATTCATAGCGCGTATCATCGTAATGAATAAAATAACGATCATAAAGTGTTTGTAAGCCAAGATAAGTGAATTGTAAATCACGTTGCGGTTGCAATGCTTTTGCTAAGCGATCTAAATCAAAGTTATTTAATTGTGGATCAAGCATGTCCAATTCAATGCCACGACGAATATATTTTTTAAAACATTCTGGATAATGTTGTTGCATTTGTGCCGAAGTCGCATTGTCAGCAATATCAAGGAAGCTGAGTGCTTCGCTGCGTAGAGAATTTAGTAATAATTGTGCCGCGACATAACTATAATTGGGTTCTTTTTCAACGAGTGCACGTGCTGACATCACTAAAGCTTTATGCAAATCATTCAGGGAAACACCATCATATAAATTGCGTTGAATATCTGCGATGATCAACTTTGGATCAACGGCTTCCTGATGCGCACACGCCTCGATCACGATTTCATTTAAATAATGATGATCGAGTGGTACTTGTTTGCCATTTGGTAAGGTGATGTGCAGATCTGAAGCTGGTGGTGTGGTTTGTTCTTGAGTTGCTTCACGCGCTTTACGGTGATCTTCACGATAAAGAATGAAAGCACGCAGTGCTTTGTATTCTTTCGTATCCATCAATGCCA
>JAZGGN010000296.1:0-7589 GCA_036480475.1 Gammaproteobacteria bacterium | reverse complement strand
CATAAGCTTTTATAGATGAATTTTTACGAATAGATATAAATTATTTTAAATACTTTTTAATTATATTTATTGACATTTCATAATTATGTAGTAATATTATCTACCCTAACGCGCCAAAACGGATAATGTAGGGCACGTTTGGTACAGCACAATACCAAGGATGTATCTCATGAATTTGAGTTTTAAAAGGATGTTAATGGGCTGTTATAAAGCTTTTTAAAAATCTGGATTGCACGTAAAAGGTAAAAATCTGACCTTGAAGTTACACCTTCATAAAAGAAACCATTTACAGTTAAATTGCAATAATACTAATAAAACTAAGAGGAGATCATCATGATCATCGAGAGAATAAGCACTTTTCCATTAACAAGCGTCCCTTTGGCAAATTTCGCTAAGCCTCAGCCGACCACTTCTAAAGAAACGGTTTCTTTAAAAAACATATATAAGGTGAGCGCGCACTATACTGAAACTGTAAACATATTGATAAGTAACTTTACATCTACAGAATCATTACCAAAGAACTTCGTTCATTTGCTTTGCTCAGAGCTAGAAATGACGATTAAAGAGGTTGATATAAGCACCATTGAAGTTTTATACGGTTATCTACACAACGCCTTCTCAAGCAATAAAGTATGCGCAAGAAACTCTCAGACTTTAATTGAACTGGGATTACTCGAAGAAACCAGTTACTTCCAACACAATCATCAACATTACTCCTACGCCTCTATTGCACACATTGCTGCAGCACATAATGCAATTAATTTACTACGCGTATTGCTGATTAATTATTACTCATGTGTGCCGACGAATATAGACATCGAAGGTATTGGACGCATTATTAAAAGTAATATCAACAGCACAACAGGTAAAGAACAAGAAGCTGCTATTGAGTGCGCCAGAATTTTAATCGACTTCAAAGAAAAAAACATATCACAAAAAAAACGCAGCGAAAATGTAGAAGAGCGCATTCAAAGTATGGTTGCGCCACAAGCACCGAAAAATGAACATTTCCTAAATCATCTTGTCTATTATTCACAAGTTATTTCTATGCAATTAAACAAGTTGTTTGCTTCTAAAGAATTTGCAATTAAAAAACAAGTATATACTAAAATAAAAAACAGAAAGCCTACACTTGCAAACATCCATGATCATTTTGCTTACGCTGCCATCTCAGCATCCAAGGAAAATATTTCACTAGGAAGTAACGCGCTGCTTAAGTGTTTGCGTAATGCTTACCATACTAAAGCTTCACAACAACGATTGCCTAATATAAGGCTTGTTTAATGAGGCAGCCTTAAGCACTAAATGCGCGATGTTTTTTTGAGGGGCATCGCGTTACAACTTTTTAAAGACATTCTTTAAAAAACTTAAATTTCAGATGTAGAAACGCACAGGAGGATCACTATGCCTATGGAATTATCATCGCGCGTAGAAATAAATTCTTTTTCAAGTCCTCTGAACGACGCCATGCGCGAGCAGGACGAAGAAAAAAGAGAGAGAATGTTTGAGGAAATCTTAAATAAGATAGAGAAGTATTTTTCAGATCCGGACTGCATGAATGAAATTGTAGCCCTGATAGACACAGCAAAAGGACGTTTAGATAAGGATAAGGAAATAAAAGATTTCAAGGAAAGGTTGTGGAGTAAATATAATAATTTTTTCACGCCCCAGTTAGAGGAAGCGATACAAGCACTCGATGTTTTAAAATTTGAAGAAATTTTAAAAGAAATACACTTTTTTAAGTATATAGATTCCAATTCCATAACAGAAGCAATTTCCAAAAAGCGTGATGCAATATTAGAAGAACACAAAGAAAGTAAGGAACTACTAAGGTATAGCTTTGTCTCTAAACCAGAACAACAGCAACAGCATGAAAAATTGGATGAAGCAAAGAAAATATCCCAACTATTAGCAGAAAAAAAAGATCCTGATCTTAAAGCCCGGCTTGAGATGTCAGCTAAAACAAAAATAGATGTGTTGAGAATACAGCTTAGAAAGACTCTTCCGGCTAAACCTAATAGTAAATCTCTTTCTCCTAAGATCTATTTGATTGCTCTGAAATTTTATTTCCTCGCCTCCGCTATTAAAAAATTTTTTTATTCTGGTCAAGATTTTACTAAAGCCCAAAAGGTTTACGAGACTATGCGTTCTGAGGAAAATAGTGTCTCATCATCAGCATTAAGGAAAAAATTATTAGACGCATATTTCAGCGATTCTTCCTCAGGACAAGCACAAGCGACTTCAAGCATTTTCAAGCTGATGAACACCCTTAAGAAAGATACCACTGAGCCATCCGCTTACTCACGGCCCCGCCCCCAGAGATGACGCATTACCCTAGAAAAAGCAGTTGAGTTCTACCGCAACTAATTAATGCACTGAATTCCAGGATTTTTTTATTCTTCCTGTACATTCTAAACACAACTAAACTTTAAAATCGAAGCTTCCCCCTAATATTGCTGCCTGAATTACATGCTATACCCGTTACCCGTCAAAGAGGGCACTTAAGTAAAATTTACCAATAGCTCTGTTTCCCCGCTCCAATTAGGCGGGACAGGTAGCGCCCAGATTGGGGACATCTTTGACGGATAACGGGTAGACATGGTCTTTTAGGCAGCCCTCCGCAGAAGCTGTTCTTTTAGCAAAAATACATTATAATCTAGGCGACTCACTAGGCTATAATGATATTATGGAAACACTACTCGCCCCCTTAAACCCCAGACAACGTGAAGCCGTCACTGCGCCGTTGGGTAATATTCTTGTCCTTGCTGGTGCTGGCAGTGGCAAAACTCGAGTCTTGGTCAATCGAATTGCTTGGTTGATTCAAACCCAAGAGATCTCGCCACACAGCGTCCTGGCGGTCACCTTTACGAACAAGGCGGCGGGCGAAATGCGTGCCCGAGTTGAGCAATTATTGCATACCCCGATGCAACACATGTGGGTCGGGACTTTTCACAGCCTTGCTCACCGACTATTGCGCATGCACTGGGAGCAGGCCAATTTGCCACAAAGTTTTCAAATCATTGACAGCGACGACCAACATCGCTTGATCAAACGCTTGTTAAAAACACTCAATTTAGACGAAGACCAATGGCAACCACGCAAAGTACAATGGTTTATTAATGGTAAAAAAGAAGAAGGGCTACGTTCACAGCATATTGAACCGCACGCGGATGTTTATCTAGAAACCATGATCCGCATTTATCGCGCCTATGAAGACGCTTGTGAACGTGCCGGATTGGTTGATTTTTCTGAACTACTACTCCGCGCCCATGAACTCTGGCGACAAAACCCCATACTTTTGCAACATTACCAACAACGCTTTCAGTATATTTTGGTCGACGAGTTCCAAGATATCAATACCATCCAGTATGCCTGGATAAAATTATTAGCCAGTAATGGCAACCCAGTGATGGTGGTTGGTGATGACGATCAGTCAATTTATGGTTGGCGTGGTGCTAAAATCGAAAATATCCATAAATTCAGTCAAGACTTTGCCGCCACCACGACGATCCGCTTAGAACAAAATTATCGTTCTACCCAAGTTATCCTAGATGCGGCCAATGCTTTAATTGAAAATAATCCTGATCGCTTAGGCAAGAAATTATGGAGTGAAGGTGAGCAAGGCGAACCGATCTCTATTTATGCTGCCTTCAATGAGCTTGATGAAGCCCATTTTATTGCCGGTCAAATCAATAATTGGCTCGAGCAGCATACGTCTAAACATGCAGACATCGCTATATTATACCGCTCTAATGCACAATCCCGCGTACTGGAAGAAGCACTGATACACAAAAGCATCCCTTATCGCGTCTACGGCGGCTTACGCTTCTACGAACGCGCAGAAATCAAAGATACCTTGGCTTATTTACGTTTAATTGCCAATCGCAATGATGATGCTGCCTTTGAACGTGTTATTAATCATCCTGCACGTGGTATTGGTGATCGGACTTTAAGTCATTTACGAGAATTGGCGCGCGAACATAATATTGCGCTATGGCAAGCGCTACAAAAATCTAGTGAAATACAAGATTTATCTGCACGGGCTATAAATTGCTTACAAGCCTTTGCTGAATTAATTGAAAGTCTGGCGAGTGACACGCAAGAATTTGATTTGGCTCAGCAGACTGAGCATGCCATTCGTCAAAGTGGCTTATGGGCACATTACAACCAGGAAAAAGGCGAAAAAGCACGAGCACGCTTAGAAAACTTAGAAGAGCTCATTTCAGCAACCAGTCAATTTCAACCTGATCCTAGTGAAGCGGCGCCCCTATTGTCCGCATTCCTTGCCCACGCTGCGCTGGAAGCGGGCGAAGCACAAGGAGACGCACACCAAGATTGCGTACAACTCATGACATTACACGCGGCTAAAGGCTTAGAATTCCAACTCGTATTTATCGCAGGGATGGAAGAAGGCTTGTTTCCGCATCAATTATCCATCGAAGATCCGGCACGCTTACAGGAAGAGCGGCGACTCTGCTATGTCGGGATGACACGAGCGATGCAAAAGCTTTATTTCACTTATGCAGAGGTCCGGCGGATGTATGGCAGAGAACATTACCACCGCAGTTCACGCTTTATCAATGAAGTGCCCTCTGAATTACTGAACGAAGTGCGCTTACGCGGTGCGGGCTATCCAATGAAGCCCACTGAGAAAATAACAGTCCAAACGGCGGATGACAGTCCCTACCCATTGGGACAAACCGTCAAACATCCCAAATTTGGCGATGGTGTGATCTTAAACTATGAAGGATCAGGTGAGCATGCGCGCGTACAAGTGAAATTCAAGCAACATGGCGTGAAGTGGTTGGTGTTGGCCTATGCCAATCTGCAAACGGCGAAGACGGGCAGTTAGGAACGGACACGAAATAACTTCCGTGTTTAGCGCTCAGATTCATGCCAGATTGAATCGTTCCGATTGAGAAAAACCACAGAACTACCCGAGGTAATGCGAGGATTTTTCGATTGTCCTGAGTTAACACGTCAGGACAGGCGCAACGATTCAAGATGGCGTGAAGGTGAGCGCTAAACACGGAAGTTATTTCGTGTCCGTTCCTTAGTCTAAATTGTAAAGCTATCCACCTCGGTGACTTTCTATCTCCAGCACGCTGATAGCCCAAGCATTTAAACTCTTGTTTCCCGCCGCCGCCGCGGCCATTGCAAATTGACGGTGCTGTTCCTCAGTTGGACGTAAGGTGAATTTACCACTAAACCGTTTCTCAGGCGATACGTCTGATGCTTTACACATCGAAAAGTAAGCCTCTACCGAATGCTTAAATTCTTTGCGTAACTCATTCGGTGTTTTGCCGTAAAAATCGATCACATCTCTGGTCCCTAAAACACGGCCATGAAACATATCGGCGGTGTCATCATACTCAATTAATGCTTTATAGCTATCATAGGTCATGGTATTCATGATGCTTTCCTCTTTTGTCTGCTTATGGCCATATCCGGCGTAATAGCACATGCCTTTAAAAAATCACGCGCGCTGTTAACACTGCCTTGCTTCATAATCGGTGTAGGATGAGGTTTATGTAATAAGGCTTTCCTTTCGCCAAGATGTATACCAAATCGTGACCCTGATGTTTTTCCTTGCTTAGTCACTACACCACCCAACACCTTAATAAGACTCACAAACTCACTCCAACGAATATCACTTAGCGTTGGTTTTACGAATAATTTTGCTAACGTCTTTTTCTGGCTTGTATTAAGCTTCATAACTTATGGTAGCATAAAATGCCACCATTCGCAAAGCATTTGCCCACAAGCTCCAATGGCAATAAAGCAGGCTTTTTAGAAATTATTTATATTTCAGTTGATTACACATACTTATCATCATTGGAACAATTACAGCTTTAATCTAGAAAAAGCACCCGCAGGCCAACTTGACCACAACTCCCTTCACCGATATTATCCTAAACTTACAACTTTTATCCTAGGGGAAGCAGTTAACATCTACTGCGGCCACTCAAGGCACTGATTCTTAGGGTTATTTTAAACAAACGAGAGTAATCGCATGAAAAAACACCTCTTAATCGCAAGCATCATCGCCCTATTAACCTGGACAAGCCTGTGGGCAGCACAAGACCAAGACGGGTTCACCACGCAGCAAAAAGAAGAAATTGAACAGATTATTCATAATTATTTGGTTGAAAAAAACCCACAAGTCTTAATTGAAGCAACTCAGGTTTTGCAAGAACAAGAACAGGGTGAAATGCTGGCCAATATTCAATCCTCCATTGTAACGTATGCTGATAGCCTGTTTAATAGCGACAGTCCGATCCTCGGCAATGGCGATGGCAATGTTGGGATCGTTGAATTCTTCGATTACCAATGCATTTATTGCAAACAGGTGGTCTCCACCATCGGAGAATTAAAAGATGAAGATGAAAATTTAATGATCATTCTCAAAGAATTTCCCATCTTTGGTGATGAATCTGAGTTTGCCTCTAAAGCAGCACTGGCGGCACGAGATCAAGACAGATATTTTGAATTCCATGAAGCCCTAATGCAAGTACAAGGCCGCTTTGATGAGGGTACTGTGCTTGGTGTTGCCAAAGAGATTGGACTGGATATCGAAAAATTACAAACAGACATGCAAAAACCTGAGATTGAGCAAGAAATTGCTGATAATTTAATGCTTGCCAATATTCTTGGCATTATGGGCACGCCTACGTTTATTATCGCAAACTTGCCGACTGACGATGATATGCAGATCCGTTTTATTCCAGGGACCGCTAGCATGGAAGAATTGCAAAACGCCGTTAAAGAGGTTCGCAGTTAACACCCCCATGAAAAAAAAGCAGTCACTGGCGACTTTCCAGGATCTAATTGCTCTCTTGCAAGCTTACTGGGCCGAGCAAGGCTGTGTCATTTTACAACCCTTGGATCTGGAAGTCGGCGCAGGCACATTCCATCCCGCCACGTTTCTGCGTGCCATCGGCAAGGAACCCTGGAAAGCCGCTTATGTACAACCTTCACGCCGTCCGACGGATGGTCGCTATGGTGAAAATCCCAATCGGGTACAGCATTTTTATCAATTTCAAGTGATGTTAAAACCATCGCCACTGGACATTCAAAATCTTTATTTAGAGTCACTGCGATATTTAGACATCGACACGAAGACTAATGACATTCGCTTTGTCGAAGACAATTGGGAAGCGCCGACACTGGGCGCCTGGGGGATCGGTTGGGAAGTATGGCTGAATGGTTTGGAGATCACTCAGTTCACTTACTTCCAGCAAGCGGGTGGCTTAAAATGCGATCCCATCGTCGGTGAAATTACTTATGGTTTGGAACGGATCGCCATGCATTTATTTGGCTGTGATAATTTATTTGATTTACCCTGGGTAAAAACTAAAAATAATTGTATTACTTATGGTGATATTTTCCAGCAAAATGAAGTTGAAATGTCGGCCTATAATTTCGAACATGCCAATGTCGATGAATTATTTCGCCAATTTGATATTTACGAACAAGAAAGCCAACGCTTAGTCGAACTCAATCTGCCATTGCCGGCGTATGAAATGGTCATGAAAGCTTCGCACTTATTTAATTTACTCGACGCCCGCCATGCCATTGCGGTGACTGAA
>JAZGGN010000295.1:0-2011 GCA_036480475.1 Gammaproteobacteria bacterium | reverse complement strand
AAACCGTGTAAGCCCACCCCAGTGACTTGCAGCGTATCATCCGTCTGTCGCTCAAAATGAACCCCCATCTGAGTAAAGACTTGCATCGTTGCTAAACAATCATCGGCATATAAAAGATTATCAATTTTGCTGATCCCTCGCGCCAAAGAGGCGAACATTAAAGCACGATGAGAGATCGATTTATCGCCAGGAATTTGTATTTCACCCTTGAGCATCCCGCCTGGAGAAATCACATAATTAACCATGGCGACTTGCAAACTCATCCATGAAGGATATCAAAATATCAACACCCGCTTCAGGCATGCCATTATAAATACTGGCACGCATGCCCCCCACCGAACGATGTCCCTTCAACGCATATAGATCCTGCACTTGCGCTTCCTCTAAAAAAACCTCATTTAAACCTTCATCTGCTAAAGTAAATGGAATATTCATCCAAGAACGATAATTCGGATCAATATCATTTTGATAAAAATCATGGTTATCAATAAATTCGTAAAGTTTTGTGGATTTACGCGCGTTGAGCGTTGCCATTGCATCCAAACCACCTTGCTGCTTTATCCAACGAAAAACCAAGCCCGAAATATAACAAGCAAAAGTTGCTGGCGTGCAATATAACGATTGACTTTTCGCCTGCAACGCATAATTAAATACTGATGGTGTGGTTCTCACCGCTTTATCGAGCAAATCATCACGCACAATAACAACCGTTAAACCTGCCGGTCCAAAATTCTTTTGCGCACCGGCATAGATCAAGCCAAACTTGCTGATATCCAACGGTCGCGATAGTAAGGTCGAGGTCATATCCGCCACTAAAGGCACTTCACCCACTTGAGGGATCGCATGAAATTCAACGCCACCAACCGTTTCATTGGTAGTATAGTAACAATAAGCTGCCTCTGAGTTGAGTTGCCATTCATCTTGCGATGGGATCGTTTTATAACATTTGCTCTCACTACTGGCAGCGACATTCACTTGACAAAAATGTTGCCCTTCAGCAATAGCGGCATGTGACCACATACCGGTATCGATATAATCGGCTGTGGTTTTTTCACCCAATAAATTCGATGGGATCATTGCAAATTGTGAACGCGCTGGTCCCGTTAAAAACAATACGCGATAATCGTCTGGGATCGCTAATAAATCACGCAGATCCTGCTCAGCCCGCTGCAGTAAATCTTTAAAATTTTGCCCGCGGTGACTCACTTCCATAACTGACATGCCTAAGCTTTGCCAATCTAACATTTCTTCTTGTGCCTGTAGTAGTACCTCTTCAGGTAGTGCAGCAGGCCCTGCACCAAAATTATAAACACGCGCCATATTTATGTGCCCTCCTCGGGTAATTCTTCAATACGTTGCATCCCTACTAATTTTTCTCCACCTTTCAAATTAATCAAGCGTACGCCTTGTGTATTACGTCCAATCAATGAAATTTCTTCGATACGCAAACGCACTAAAGTCCCTTGGTCAGTGATTAACATCGCTTCATCTTGCGGATCTACTTGAGTGGCTCTCACCACTTTACCATTGCGTTCACTCACCTGAATGGCAATCACACCTTGCCCACCCCGGCCAATGGGACTAAATTCATCGATGGAAGTACGCTTACCATAACCATTTTTTGTCGCAATCAACACCGCGCCACTCGCGCGCACAATGATTAACGACATCACTTGCTGGCCATCCTTTAATTTCACCCCACGCACACCACGTGCAGTACGCCCCATCCCTCGCACTGAAGATTCATGGAAACGGATCGCTTTGCCCGCATCTGTAAACAACATCACATCAGCCTCACCATCGGTAATATCAACACCGATCAATTTATCACCCTCAGCCAAATCAAGCGCAATAATACCGTTGCTGCGCGGCCTGGAAAATTGATCCAGCGAAACCTTTTTGATCGTGCCCTGACTTGTCGCCATGACAATAAATTTACTCTTATCATATTCGCCAATCGGTAAGATGGCATTGATCCGCTCTTGCTCTGCTAAAGGTAAAATATTGACAA
>JAZGGN010000294.1:0-5874 GCA_036480475.1 Gammaproteobacteria bacterium | reverse complement strand
GCTTTACCAAGTAAAAATTGTGCCAGCATTTGTCGAACCGCCAAACCCAAGGGGCTGTTGACGAGGCTCGCCAGCACCGGCGCCATACCAGCCAGTAAGTTTTTGAAATTCATGAATCGCTCCAGTGGGAAATGAAAAAAGGGCTAAGAAAAAATATAAACCCCAGAAACAAAAAAGCCCGTATGAAACGGGCTGCTGACGTAGAAATCACTACTATACACAAATCATACCAAAAATCTGATCACATCGTCAAGCTCTATTGGCAATTTTTTTTATTTTTTTAGTGATGCACACTTAATCTCCCCGCTAACCACATTTTTGCTTTATCGACGCAAAATTTAAAATGCCGATAGTTCATGTCCAAGCGACGCGCCTTTTGCGCCATGCTGCCATCGCCCAGATAACACTCGCGCAATACCTGCGCTAAAAAATAATATTCTTGCGCTAAAATATTTATCCAATCCTCAATCTCTTCAGCCTGTGCGTTACACAACAATACCGGCTGACCATCACCCTTGACCCAAATGCCGCCATGCTCGATGAGTTTAGCTTCCCAACTTTTCGGTGGATAGCCTAAGCCCGACACGATGCCGCTGTTGCACCAGTCGGCCCAAACTTGTAAACGAAATTCTAAGTGTGGATTATTTTTATTCATCATTCACCTGTTGGGGTACAAAGTTTTTGCGTTGGATGTTTACGACGTTGTTCTGGGCTTTTTCAGGACGATGGATGGCCAGTCTACGTCCGCCGCCGGTTTGCATGACTTGGCGTGCTTTGCTTTCATCGCCAATGAATACCGGTGCTGGTGTGTCAAAGCCTTTGCTGGCATTGTCACGGGAAATAACCCCGCCTAGTATTTTGGGGTAATTACTCGGTGTTTGCGTCAGACTGTGCCGATAGCGTTTTTGAAACTCATGCTGCAAAAATTTTAATTGCTCTACCTGGCGTCCACACAAGGCGATCCATCCCCCCATATCTGCCAGGACCACATGGATACGTGCATCATCAAACACCACGCTCTCGTAACTGCCCACATGCTCGATGGCTTGCATCACCTTGGTCCACGCACGTTGCGCTTTGTCTTCACCACTACCCTCAAGTCTGCGGATGATGTCTGCTGGCTTGGGCAAGAATTGTCCGACATCAGGGTCGCTAATATGTGTCTGCAAAGCACGTTCAATGTCGGCAAAGTCAAAGCGCTTTAAGGCGCGCCAATAAAGTTCAAGGACTGTCTTGGGTAAGTCTTGCTTGCAAATAGCCGCAACACCGGTCATCAATTCGCTGAAAGCCATCGCTTGTGAGTCATGCATGATTTTTCTCCTCGTTTGTTATTTTGTTCATCGCCCATTCCTGAGCGGCACTTGCATTGACTCGTATCTTGCGTTCACCCTCGCTCAAGGGTTTGGGTGGGTTGTAGTGGTTGTGGATGAAGCGATCGATTTGGTCGCCATCACGTAAAATTATGTGCAAGCCATCGTAGCGTTGACCTCGGTCGTTATCGCCGGTGTTATGTGGGGTGACCGAACAGCCACTGATGGCATCACACAATTGCACCACGGTGTAACCTGACTGCAGTGCTTTGGTGATCAAGCGTTTGCGTTTGTCATCCAGTCTTGCTTGCAGGTGATGCATGGTGATTTGCCAATGGCTGAACACGTGATCGACCTGTTCAACCTGTGGGGGAGATTTTCCGTGTGTTGAGCTTGGCTGTATCTTTGCTTCAGAGAAATTTTTATTGACATAAGGGGAAGGCCCAGCGTCTGGTCGCGGCGAAGACGCGACAATGTGATTTAGTATATCTTGTTTTTGTTCTTTCTCTTGTTTTTGATCTTGCTCTTGTTCTTGCTCTTGTTCTTGGTTTCGATAGGGTTTCGAAACCCCATTCTTGGTTGCTAAATCCAGTTTGCTTCTTTCATTCTGGTTGGTTTTGGGTTCCGAAAGGGTTTCGAAACCCAATTTACTTTCATCATCTTGACTGATTTTGGGTTCTGAAGGAGTTTCGAAATCCAATTTACTTCTATCATCTTGGCTAGTTGTGTGATCTAAAAGATCTAAGTCACAACTATAAGCTTGTGTTTTCTCTTGAATTTCATTAAGTAATATTTCGTAAGTTTCACGATTTTCTGGTGGGATCTTGGATATATATTTAAGAAGTGATTGTATGAGAGTAGGGTAGAATCGCAAATCTTCAGGCACCTTTTTAAGCAATTTATCAATGTACTTCCATTGATTGGGATTGTTTATTTTATTCCATTTGAGAAAGCTAGGGATCAAAATCCAGTCAGACTGTTCATCAAAGCAAAACAAGCCTGCTTGCTCAGCTTGTTTAAAACTATTAGCAATCTCATCTGTACTTAATCCTAAGTCTTCAGCAACATAGCACAGAGGTAGGCGAAAACAGCCCAATGAGGTTGTATGAGGACTAGAGAAGCAGTAATTAACGATGAGTCTTGTAACGATTGGTAGTGCCCGTATCTTTTTATTGGTCCAAAATTCTGAGTAAATCAGTCCATATTCACGTATCATTGTTGTTGCTCCTGTATAAATATTATGTGTATTCTTGCCATTTTTATTTCTCCTTAAATATTAGCGCTGCATTATTGCAGCATTTGATAAAGTTTCTTTCTATCCCACGTTAATAAGTCCTGCTGTTGCGCTTGCGGGTGCTTAGCAATCTTGGCAGCCAGTGAAACAGAGAGCGCTTTTTGATCCATTGCTTGGATCAAAGCGCTGATACCGTGCATGAGCACATATTTGGCTTGCCCGTAAGTCACGCGATTTCCCCAACCGACACAGCGCATAATTACCTCAATCTGATAAGAAAAAAAAATAGAAAAATATCCGCTGTTTTTTTCTGTTATATTATTTCTTTATCCTAAAAGTTATTTTTTATTTTTTCAAATTTTTTGTTTGTTAATTTAAAAATATTTTTAAAAGTGATATCAAACGACATCTAGTGATATCACATGACATCTGTTGATATCACTTTTTTAGGAAGAGGGATGTTAATCAAAGCACTCTATTTTTAATTAGCCATAACCAAGGAGAAAACAATGCAAACAAGCTTCGATGAAATGATCACAACCTTAGTCAATGAAGGCGTATGCTGTTTAAGTGATTTAGAGCCGATGGATGAGCGCCGTTTAGCGGCAGCCTTAATGCGTGACTCTGATACGCAAGTACAATGGGAATTCATTAATGAACCTGCCAGCAATGACAATCTACCAAATTTGTTAATCGATCTCTTAGAAAGCAGGCGCAATGGAATATTAAATTTGATCCCCCCTGAGAACAGCTTAGTGATAACTATGGCACAAAGCGCCATTGAATGGAGTAAGCCTCGAATTTTGCACGCCATACAAAAAGAGATGAATACGCATCTTAGCTGTGGGGAGGAATAAACGATGGAAGATCTACAAAATTGCACGTCATCTAAAAAATTAGCAGAAAAGATGATCTTGATCAGCGAAGAAGTGCAATATATTCAGAAACAAGGACGTAATCAATTTCACAAGTACAACTATGTCACGGATAGTGATGTGGTGAACGCTCTTTCTAAAGCCATGCAAAAGCATAAAGTGTTTATGTTTTCCAGTGTTTTACAACGACAATGTACAAGTTATGAAACCCGTGGCAACAAAAATGCATTTCTAGTCAGCATACAACTGCAAGTCACCTTTATTGACGTAGACAGCGGTGAAAGCATGCGCAGTATTTTCTATGGCGATGGTAGTGATTCTGATGACAAGGGCGTCTATAAAGCCATCACCGGCGCACAAAAATATGCTTTGATGAAAA
Source organism: Gammaproteobacteria bacterium (assembly GCA_036480475.1). Taxonomy (GTDB): domain Bacteria; phylum Pseudomonadota; class Gammaproteobacteria; order JAZGGN01; family JAZGGN01; genus JAZGGN01. The sequence goes on along the minus strand of JAZGGN010000294.1, from coordinate 2,076 downwards.
CCTTCTTAGTGGCCACAGGTGACGATCCAGAAAAAGATACCGCCCCTGCGCATGATGAGGTCGCTCAAACCGCACTTAATCCTTTTGACAAAGAAGCATTGATTCAAAAGATGACGGCCCAGGCACACAAAGGCACTGTTGCCTTTCGTGACGCTTGGAAAAAATTATCGAGGGGAGAACGTGAGGCATTAGGTGAGCAAATTTCTGTGTTCCAGGAACATGCTGAGCAAGCCGATTTAATCATTCAACAAGAGGATATCCAACAATGAACTTAAAACTTTACGAGGTCGTCAATGACTATATGCATGCCTGTGATGCGTTATGCAAATATTCTGACGAGTTGGATGATGGTGCGATTGAAGACACATTGGATGGCATCAAAGGCACACTAGAAGATAAAATTATCAATGTGGCCGCCTACATTAATAATGTGCAAGCAGAGGTTGAGGTGCTTAAAGCGCACGAAAAGAAGCTGCGTGCGCGAAGAGTACGTTTAGAAAACCATACTGCCTCACTGAAAGCTTATCTTAAAGATAATATGCAGCGTGCGAATTTAAAAAAAATAAAAGGCTCGGCCTTTGATGTGTCGTTGCGTCAAAGCACACGGGTGATGATTGAAGATGAGCATTGTTTGCCACAAGCCTATATTCGCAAAATAGAATTGTACGCCGATAAAGAAAAAATCAAGGCTGCTATTGAACGCGGTGACGCCATTATGGGCGCTCATATTGAAGCCTGTACCCACTTATGTATTCGTTAGGAGAAAAAAAATGAGTCAAGGTTTAAATAAAGTGATGTTGATTGGTTATCTGGGCAAGACGCCAGAGGTTAATACATTCAATGATGGGTCGGCTTATGTCAATGCTAGTTTAGCGACTAATAGGATGTGGAAAGATAAGCAAACAGGAGAGTCAAAACAAGCAACCGAGTGGCATCAAGTTTTCTTCACCCGCCGCTTAGCAGAGGTCATGGGGGAGTTTTGCCAGAAGGGCAGTCTCATTTATGTCGAAGGCAACTTGCGCACCCGCTGTTGGGAGAATGATAGAGGTGAAAAGCAATATACAACGGATATTGTGGCCTACCAATTACAGCTTTTGGATAAAAGGCAGGATGAAAATAATGAGTCCAATATGGATGATGACTTGCCTTTCTAAAACAATAACGCAAGAAAATGTGCAGATTGAGTGGCTTTTAATATGAAATCGAGCTATCACATGGACTATGGGGTTTATCCCATGAAATGGATAAAACTGAAATACTATTGTGCTATTTCTGGCGACAGTATCAATGCAGTACATGCGAAGCGGCGCAAGGGGCAATGGCTGGATGAGGTTCATTGTCGTATTGCACCCGATGGCAATTTGTGGATTAATTTAAAGGCAGTAGAGCAATGGATAGAAAGCACAGCTATAGCACTAGATCCTGCGCGCCAGGCGTAGAGATACGGGACTGGGGCGATGGGCGAACGTCTCTTCGGATATTATTTAAATATCGAGGGGTTCGTTGCCGTGAAACCATTCGCCTGAAGGCGACGAAGCAAAATATTAATTATGCCGTTAGGCGGCGTGCCGAGGTACTGGGTGCGATTGAACGTAACATGTTTAATTATCCCGAGTATTTTCCTGACTCAAAGCGGGCTAGATTGTTTGGTTATGAAGAAAGTGTCGCCAATCGTCAGGTGACGGTAGGCACGTTATTAACAGAATACCTTGAGCAAATTGAACGACCGTTAGAGTTAAGTACGATCCGAGGTTATCGTAAGACTTGTGAGGCGCATCTGTTTCCAATGTTTGGCAATATGCCGCTGCATGAGCTGACCCCAGCGGTACTGCGCCGTTGGATCGGCGGTTTAACGATGAAGTTAAAGACGGTGAGCAATATTTTAGTCCCTTTGCGGGCGATTATTGCTCAGGCGCTTGCGGATGGGATAATTGATAAAGATCCATTAGCGACTATTAAGTTGTCTAAATTATTGGATAAGCACACCTGCAAGAGTGAGCATACGGTTGATCCATTTAACGCGAAAGAGATCGCAGCGATCCTTGAGGCGGCACAGGCACAGGTTAAAAATCTATT
>JAZGGN010000293.1:0-2690 GCA_036480475.1 Gammaproteobacteria bacterium | reverse complement strand
ATTTTAGTGTGCTAAATGACAAGTGATTTCTCGTATTTTTGTTCAAAGATGCCGCTAAGATGGGATGCCAAAATGACCCTGTTTGAAGGATAACGGGTATAATAGATTCATCATAAGCTTAACAGTTTACCATTTATCTACCAGACGCAATTAGAACGAATGACGGATAAACAATTGTTAGCGCTAGTACCGTATCCTTTAAGTTCGTCATTTAAAGGACGTGGTACTAGGTAAAACACGCTTGAGGATTTATTTAATCTTCATTCACTACCCCATAAGGCACGTGCCCCGTCGCGACATGCTGTTGCGCAGATTGACAATGTATTTCCTGATCATCAAAAAAAAATATCAGCGCTGAACGCCTTTAAAAATTCGCCTTTTGCCAAGCCACCAAGAAAGAGCGCTTCATCGATACGAATTTTCCAAGCGCGTAACGTGCGTATAACACGCTCATGCGCAGGGGCCGCCCGTGCTGTTACCAATGCCGTTTGGATGGGACATTTATCGACAGGAAATTTTTGTTGGATGTGGTATAAAGCCTGTAAAAACCCTTTAAAAGGGCCACCTGGCAAAGGTGTGTCCGCTTGTTCATGCTCGCTTTTGGTAAATGCGTCTAAGCCTTTTTCCTGATATATTCTTTCAGCACTATCTGAAAATATGACGGCATCGCCATCAAAAGCGATGCGTAATTGCGCTTGTTTTTGTTTCGGGGTATGCTTTGTGATGATCGATGCCGCCGCATGATTGGCTTGTAAGGTGCTTTTGACATCTTCAGGATCTGCGGATAAAAACAATTGCGCACTGAAGGGTGAGATATAGCGGAAAGGATTTTCACCGTTACAAAAAGCTGCCCGGGTAATATTCATCTTATAGTGTTGGATGCTGTTAAAGACACGTAAACCAGTATCGGCACTATTGCGTGATAATAATATGATTTCGACTAAATTTTTCTGTGTTTGTGGATCTTTTATTGCGAGTAATTTCTCAACTAAAGAAAAAGCGCCGCCAGGTTTTAATACCGTATTTTCATTACTGATTTGATATTCAGAGTAAGCTCGGATCCCTTTACTTTCATAAATATGATGACTTTCGCTTAAGTCAAACAAGGCACGTGATGAGATTGCAATAATTAATTGATTTTCCAGTGCTTTCATTTTTAAATTTACCTATGCTACCTTTTCCAGCTCAAAATCCCAACTCAACCAATGTTGTGTTAATGGATAATAAAGCCCAAGTTTAATCGATCGTTCCCCCAACAAATGCATCGCTTGGGCATAGCGATGTAATTGTTGCTGGTGCTTTTGCTTTTCAATTTGTAAAAAATTTTCAGTATTTAATGCATCTAACTGAGTTGTTTTATAGTCAATGATCCAACGGTTATCGTGCGCATCAATGAAGGTGCGATCGATAATAAGAGAATGAATGTCATTATTAAGCCGTGCTGTCAATGCATATTCACATTGTGCCGCCTTATGCGTATTGCTTAATATCCATCGTGCTTTATCATCTTGTAGTGTATTGTAGATCGCTTGCTCTATTAGATCGACCCCTGCCTTTAATTGCGCAGGGATAACATTGAGTTGGATCAGGTATTTTTGCCAGTAACTTCTTTTATCAGGAATGGTGCCGACTTGCCAGTGCTCGCTGCCTTGTTCACTGATCTGCTTTAATTGCTCGTGGATGATAATACCACAGCAGCGCTTTAATTCACCCATTTGCTTAAATGGGACTGGTTTATTAATGATCGCAGCTTCAGATGTGCGTTTCACTGCCTTATAATAGTCACTGTGGAAACGCTTAATCGTTGGCAGCTTTGGTGCAATGGGTAAAGCTTGTGCCACAGGGCTGGTTTTGATGAATTTGTCTTGTAGCTGTGGCCATAAGTAAGCAAGTAGACTGGCTTGACTTGGCGCATTAAGGTTGCCTTCATCGTCACTTGAAAGATCGGCAAATAAATGTAATTGTTGTTTCGCTCTTGTGGTTGCCACATAGAGTAAGCGCTTTTCCTCTAATCGACTTTTGATCGTGTCTGTGTAACGCAGGTGTTGGTATATCGCATCAGATTTTTTATCGCTCGCTTTGATCGGTGCAAAAATTAAGTCTTGCTTGCCTTGCGCGTCGTGACGCTCATCCCAAAGCAACAACGGTGCTTTATTGCTGCGCTTTGCTTGTGATAATCTGGGTATAATCACAACATCGAATTCCAAGCCCTTCGCTTTGTGAATGGTCATAATATGTAGCTTTGTATCTTGTATATTGCCAGATGAACAATATTTTTGTAATTGCAAGTTAAAGCGTTCAATCTCTGCTAAAGTGCCACCTTGCTCATGGGTGGTCAGTAAATCAAAAAAGGTCGTGACTTCATTGAGATCTTGCGTATCAGACAAGCAGGCAGGTCCATCTAATTGCTGCCATACCTTTTTTATCGTACTGGCCAAGGTGTCACGCATGCGTTGCTGGTTGGCCGCAATTAAAATAGCAGCGATCACTTGCAAACGTTTGTGACCGTCTTTACTGAGTTTGGTCATGGTCTCTAAGTGATTTAACTGTTCAAGGAGGGTTGTGTGCCTACTGCTTTGTGCAACAACGTGTAAATCATGAAGTGACAAACCACACCAAGGCGCGCGTAAAACACTTAACCAGGCAATTCGATCTTGTGGGTGTAGGAGGGCGCGTGTCAAAGCCCATAA
>JAZGGN010000292.1:0-3233 GCA_036480475.1 Gammaproteobacteria bacterium | reverse complement strand
ACCAGGATCTACTTTCTAAATTCGGTAGCTAAAGTGAATGCGCGAGGTTCCGGGGTAGATCGTTGTTGAGGTTATGAATTGGAGGTAAATATGGCTGCATTGCAGGCTTCTGTTGAAAAAATGGCAGGATTGGAACGCAAAGTAACACTAGAGATCCCGAAGCAGGAAATAGATGCTCAGGTTCAAATTCGTTTGAATGATCTTTCTCATAAAGTCAAAATTGATGGTTTCCGTCCCGGCAAAGTGCCGCTGAGAGTGATTAAGCAACGCTATGGGAAGGGTGTGCGGCAAGAAGTGATGGGCGAACTCATGCGTTCAAATTTGTCAGATATTATTAAAGAGCAGAATTTAAAATTAGCAAGTCAGGCTGAGATTGACTCTATCGAAGATTCTGAAGCAACTGAGGCGGTTAAAGTCATTGCTAAATTTGAAATTTTTCCTGAGATCCAGTTAAAAGATTTAAAGGGCGTGAGTATTGAAGTATTGACTGCGCGTGTGTCAACCGCTGATGTAGAGAAAGTCATACAAAAATTGATTAAAAAAGATGCGCAATGGATAGAGACGGACAGAGAAGCGCAGAATGGCGATAAATTGACGATTGATTTTGAGGGAAGTATCGATGGTGAGTTATTTGAAGGAGGCGCAGCCAAGGCATTTGAAGTGGAGTTGGGCGCAGGTGGGTTTATTCCCGGATTTGAAGAAGGCTTAGTTGGTGTACGAAAAGATACTGAGGTTGATTTGAATGTCGTTTTCCCAGAGGATTATATGAAACAGGAAATGGCGGGCAAACCGGCTAAATTCAAAGTAAAAGTTCATAAAATTACAGAACCATTATTACCTGAGCTTGATGATGTCTTCGCAAAACGATTCAATATTCACGAAGGGGGTGTTGAGGCTTTACGCAAAGAAATTTATGCGAGTTTGAAAAAGGGTTTTCAACATCAATTGGACGAAGGCAATAAGGAAGTGGTATTGAATAAGCTTTTTGAGTTGAATTTAATTGAAGTGCCGCAGGTATTTATTGCACAAGAAGTAAAACAATTGCAAGGCGACACAAAAGAAAGTGAAGCAGGCTTAGCAGATCATGGTAAACTTGATGAAGCTGTGCGCGCGAAGGCTAAAAAACGTGTTACTTTGGGCTTATTAGTGAGTGAATATATTAAGGTACATGGTATAGAAGTCGATAAGGAGCTTGTTAGCAAAAAAATCAAAGATATTGCAGGAAGTTACGAGCAGCCAGAGCAAATGGAGTCTGCATTACGCGCCAACAAACAGCGTATAGATCAGATTGAGTCATTTGTGCTCGAAGAGCAAGTGGTGGCGCATTTGCTTGAGCAAGCAGATCGTGTTGAAAAGAAAATGGACTATGAGTCATTACCAGCAGGGGGCTAAATAAATATGTATTTATCATTGGCAGAAAAGAGTCAGGGGGGCATTAGCAATGTCGGCGGTTTAGTACCCATGGTGATTGAGCAAACTGCTCGGGGTGAGCGTTCCTATGATATTTATTCACGCTTACTGAAAGAGCGTATTATTTTTCTGTTGGGTGAAGTCGAAGATTACATGTCTAACTTAATTGTCGCGCAATTATTATTTTTAGAATCTGAGAATCCTGACAAAGATATCTCTTTATATATCAATTCGCCTGGTGGAGTGGTTACTGCCGGTTTGGCAATTTATGATACAATGCAATTTATCAAGCCGGATGTCAGTACGCTTTGCATTGGGCAAGCTGCCAGTGCTGCGGCACTATTATTGAGTGCAGGTACGTCGGGTAAGCGCTTTTGCTTACCAAATTCACGGGTGATGATCCACCAACCGCTTGGTGGTTATCAGGGACAGGCCAGTGATATTGAGATTCATGCCAGGGAAACTTTACTGGTACGTGAGCGTCTAAATAACATATTAGGTAAGCATACAAAAAAGACACCGAAGCAAATTATGAAAGACACCGAACGCGATAATTTTATGAGTGCGCAAGAAGCTGTGAAATATGGTTTAGTTGATGGGGTTTTTCAGGATAGAGTCACGCTTGAATAGGTGGCAAACTGGGGGGGTGAGCTATGAGTAATAAAGACAGTGATACCAATGAGGCCAAAATACTGTATTGTTCATTTTGTGGTAGAAGTCAACATGAAGTTGGTAAACTTATTGCGGGCGCAGCGGTTTTTATTTGCGATGAGTGTATCGGGTTATGTCTAGATGTCATACGAGAAGAGGCACCGGAGCTGGCAAAAGAGTCTGTAGAGGGTTTACCCTCGCCGAAAGAAATTTCTGAATTCTTAGATGAATATGTTATTGGACAAGAGTTTGCGAAAAAAGTATTATCGGTTGCTGTCTATAACCATTATAAGCGTTTGAGTGCACCCTCTATTAAAGGCGATGTAGAGTTAAGTAAAAGTAATATTCTACTGATTGGCCCGACCGGTAGTGGTAAAACTTTGCTGGCTGAAACACTTGCACGGATGTTGGATGTCCCTTTCACCATTGCGGATGCGACATCGTTGACTGAAGCGGGTTATGTTGGTGAAGATGTTGAAAACATTATCCAAAAATTATTACAAAAATGCGATTATGATGTTGAGAAAGCGCAAAATGGCATTGTTTATATTGATGAAATTGATAAAATTTCACGAAAATCTGATAATCCTTCGATCACTCGAGATGTGTCAGGGGAAGGTGTACAGCAAGCGTTGTTGAAATTGATTGAAGGTACGATTGCTTCGATCCCACCACAAGGGGGGCGTAAGCATCCACAGCAGGAATTTTTACAAGTGGACACTTCGAATATCCTGTTTATTTGTGGTGGTGCTTTTGCAAGCCTAGATAAAATTATCCAAAATCGTTCAGAAAAATCAGGCATAGGTTTTTCTGCAACAGTACGTAGTGAAGCGGATAGTGCATTGCTTGGCAAAATGTTACAGGATGTACAACCGGAAGACTTAATTAAATATGGTTTGATCCCAGAGTTTGTTGGTCGTTTACCGGTCGTTGCTGCTTTGGAAGAGTTGGATAAAGATGCTTTAATGGCTATTCTGACTGAACCTAAAAATGCATTGACGAAACAATATAAAAAATTATTTGAAATGGAAGGTGCAAAAATTGAGTTTCGCAAAGAGGCGCTCAGTTTGCTGGCGCAAAAAGCATTAGATCGTAGTACGGGTGCGCGTGGCTTACGATCAATATTAGAGCAGGTATTGTTAGATATTATGTATGAATTACCTTCTCTTGAA
>JAZGGN010000291.1:0-4755 GCA_036480475.1 Gammaproteobacteria bacterium | reverse complement strand
AACGCTGAGAAAGTACAAGCAAAGATTATTATTGAAGTTGCCAATGGTCCAATCACGGCTGAAGCTGATCAAATGTTAGCTGAAAAAAATGTGTTAATTATTCCTGATATATTAGCCAATGCAGGAGGCGTGACTGTGAGTTATTTTGAATGGGTGCAAAATAAAGCGGGGTATTACTGGTCAGCGCAAGAAGTTAAACAACGTTTACAAGAACGTATGGTGAGAGAATTCAAAGTGGTGTATGACCTGCATTTAGAGCATGGCGTTGACATGCGTACTGCTGCCTATATCCACGCGCTCAATCGTATCGGCGATGCGGTTGCCGCGCAGGGGACGCGTCGTTTTTTCATGGATACTAAAGTTTAATCGCTTATGAGCTAGCTCTCTCCTTGTCAGTGCTTGATTGCCACACCAAATCGAGTTCACGTGCTGCTTTGACTTCATCTAAACGTTTCACAGGTAAGGTATGTGGCGCTTGTTTTAATAGTTCAGGGGTGTCTTTGGCTTCTTGACTAAGGCTACAGGGGGTGGCGCAACATAAATCTCACAAAACAGCATAAATACGTTTTTGTGAGATTTATATAACTAATTGAATATTAGTAACATTTATGGTGCCAGGAAAATAAAATGGCAAGATTTATAGGTGGGCAAGATGACAATATTGCAGTACAATGAATAATAGTAGACATATTCAGAAGATATGTAAATTTGTCTGTCTCCACATACCAAAAAACCACTCTAAAGTGGTTTTTTGGTCAACTGCTTAAAGAGTTGCAATGATTGCGTATCTCTAAAAGCCTACACTTACATATTAAGCCTTATTTCCATACTTGTCAAGCAAGAAAAAAGACGTACTAACCTGATGAAAAATAACAAAATATTTGAATTTATATCACATGATAGGCTTAAAAGCTATCAAATTCTGTGTCCCAGTAATGAAGAAAAGGAGATTATTGGTGCTTATCACTGGAATTTATTAATTTGCCAAAATTTTTATCCTTTTATTCAATCCATTGAAGTTACGTTGCGAAATGCAATTCATAATGCGGTATCATGTAAGTTTGATACATCAGATTGGTTTGATGTGGTTGTGCGAGAGGGGGTGTCTAAAAAAATGCTTGATCAAGTAAGGAAGGATTTAAAAGAGAAAGGCAAAAAAAATATTAGGACCTCGGATATTGTGGCATCATTAAATTTTGGTTTCTGGGTCGGATTAATTAGGCTAAGAAAATTTGCAGATCTTTCAAACACATCTCGATTATGGCCTGAACTAATACCGAAGGTATTTCCTTATTATAAAAGAGAAGATAAGGAAAGACAGAATATTGCCAAACGATTTTATGAAGCTAAACTTATACGTAATCGCCTGTTTCATCATGAGCCTATTTGGAAATTTAAAGAAGCACATACGCCTGATGAATGTATTACTGAACTAAGGCATAAATTCAATGATATTTTTAAAGCAATAGGATGGCTATCAAAAGATGTGAAAAACAACTTAAGAAATTATGGCTTTGTTGAAAACTTCAGGAAGGCTTGTTCTATTGAAACATTAAACGCATATAAAACATGCGCATCTAAACAATAGGAAAAATAATCCTGGAAAAGGCAATTTCGGGAAGCTAAAATATGTTGGTTTTTTCGACTTACAGCGCTGTTATCCTGTAGCTTGACCGCAGGATCCTAATCAGTGCTTGATTGCCACACCAAATCGAGTTCACGCGCCGCTTTGACTTCATCTAAACGTTTCACAGGTAAGGTATGTGGCGCTTGTTTTAATAGTTCAGGGCTGTCTTTGGCTTCTTGACGGATCTTAATCATGACCTCAATAAAACGGTCGAGTTCATCTTTGCTTTCAGTCTCCGTCGGTTCGATCAAAAAGCATTCTGGGATCAGTAAAGGAAAGTAGGTGGTTGGTGCGTGGAAGCCATAATCGAGTAAACGTTTGGCAAAATCTAGTGCTGTGATCCCATACGCTTTTTTCTCGTTGGAAAATGTAATGATAAACTCATGACTAGCACGGCGTTTTGGATAGGCTAAAGTAAAACCAGCCGTGCGCAAACGCTCCATTAAGTAGTTGGCATTTAAAGTGGCGAATTCAGCAACGCGATGCAAGCCCGCTTTGCCTAACATGCGAATGTAAATATAAGCGCGTAATAAGATGGCTGTATTGCCAGCAAAAGCAGATAAGCGGCCAATACTCTGTGGGCAATCTTTCATGGTTTGCCAATCATAACGATCTTCTTTTTTGGTCACGATGGGGATCGGTAAGAATGGAATTAAACGCTCACTCATGGCAATGGGACCCGATCCAGGACCACCACCTCCATGTGGTGTGGCGAAAGTTTTGTGTAAATTTAAATGCATGACATCAAAACCCATTTCGCCCGGGCGAACTTTTCCCAGGATCGCATTTAAGTTAGCGCCGTCATAATAAAGTAATCCACCAGCCTGGTGGATGATTTTTGCGACTTGTTGGATGTCGCTGTCGAATACACCCAATGTTGATGGATTCGTTAACATGATCCCCGCGGTTTGTGGCCCTACGTTTTGTTTTAAAGCCTCAACGTCGATGTCACCATTGGCGGCCGTCGGAATTTCTTTAATGCGATAACCGCACATGGTTGCGGTCGCTGGGTTGGTGCCATGTGCCGCATCAGGCACTAAAATTTCACAGCGTTCGTTGTCACCTCGTGCTTGGTGATAGGCGCGGATCATGGCAACACCGGCAAATTCACCTTGTGAACCAGCCATCGGGGTTAATGAAACGCCAGCCATGCCGGTAATGTCTTTGATGTATTGTTGCAGTTCATAAAGACAATGCAATAAACCTTGGCTGTCGGCAGCTAAAGCTAAGGGATGATGATTTAAAATGGCGGCTTGCATGGCAATACGATGTATACCGCGTGGATTGTATTTCATCGTGCACGACCCCAATGGATAAAAATTCGTGTCTATCGAGAAATTCTTTTGCGACAGTTGCGTATAGTGACGTACCACTTGCATTTCTGAAACTTGTGGTAACGCCAGCGGATCTTGTCGTAAAAATTTTTCTGGGATCGAACTCGGCATGTCAGTTGCATTTGGCAATTGTGCATGCGCTTGACGGCCGGGACTAGAATAATCAAAAATTAATAAATTAGGGGGCGTGATGGTTTTCATATTACTGCATAATGTCGGTTAGCGCTGTTGCATAGGCTTGCAGATCAGCAGGGGTTTTAGTCTCAGTGGCACATATTAATAACGCGTCGCCTAATTCGGGGTGATCTGCTTTGAGTGCAATGCCCCCTTGAATGCCTTTGTTGGATAATGCGCTTAACACATCCTCAACGGGCTGATTTAAACGCAATAAAGCTTCGTGAAAGAAGGGAGATTTAAATATTAATTCGACGCCTTTGATTTGTGTGAGTAAGCCAACTAATTGTTGGGTGTTGGCGTGACAGCTTTTGGCAACGCGTTGCAAACCTTCAGCACCAAGCAAGCTCATGTAAATGGTTGCCGCAGTCACCAGTAAACCTTGATTGGTGCAAATATTAGAAGTTGCTTTAGAGCGGCGAATGTGTTGTTCACGTGCTTGTAAAGTTAAGGTGTAACCGGTTTTGCCTTCGCTATCCACCGTACGGCCGACGATGCGCCCAGGCATTTGTCGCACTTGCGCTTGTCGACCACATAAAAAACCAAAGTATGGACCACCACAGGCGAGCGGCACGCCTAAAGGTTGGCCTTCACCGCATACGATATCGACGCCTTGTTGTCCCCATTGTCCCGGTGGTTTGAGGTATGCCAGTGACGTTGGATTGACACAAGCGATCACGATGGCACCTTGTTGCCGTGCCCAATCGGTTAAGGCATCAACGTCTTCTAAGCAACCAAAAAAATTCGGCTGTTGGATAACGAGCGCGGCAATTTCTTGATCTTCATAGCGTTTCAATGCGGCTTGTACTGTGGTGCCACTGTCGGTGCAATAGGCTAATTCTAATAATTCAATTTGTTGATTGCGCACAATGCTGTTAACGGTTTGGCGATAATGTGGGTGAATCGTCCCTGCTAATAAAACGCGCGGTGATTTCACTTTGCGATTGACACGGATCGCCATCAGTACAGCTTCAGCCAATGCAGAGGCGCCATCATACATCGAGGCATTGGCAACTTCCATGCCGGTTAAGTGTGCGATCATGCTTTGATATTCATATAAAAGTTGCAGTGTGCCTTGACTGGCTTCAGCTTGATAAGGCGTGTAGGCAGTTAAAAATTCGCCGCGACTGGCAATGTCCCAAACAGCCGCCGGGATGTGATGTTCATAGGCACCTGCGCCGATAAAGCATAAACCGCGCTGATTTTGTTTGAAGGTCTCACTCAGCAAACGGCTCACTTCCAATTCATTCATGCCATCAGGGATAACTTCCATTTCGGTTTTGCGCAAGTCTGCTGGAATTTCTTCAAATAACGTTTCAATGTTTTTAACGCCGATGGCTTCCAACATGGCTTGCGTATCGGTGTCACTGTGCGGGATGAATGGCATTAGTTTTCCTCATCAACATATTGTGCATATTGATGGGCATCGAAAAGTTCACTGATTTCATTTTCATTGCTGATTTTAATTTTAAATAACCAGCCGCTGCCATAAGGGTCACTGTTGAGTAAGCTGGGTGAATCGATTAATGCTTCATTGATTTCAATGATGTTGCCACTGAGCGGGGTATACAGATCAGCGGCGGCTTTGACGGATTCAAGTACACCAATTTCATCGCCGGC
>JAZGGN010000290.1:0-3761 GCA_036480475.1 Gammaproteobacteria bacterium | reverse complement strand
ATTTGGAAAAAAGCTAAAGTCGGTATTGATTACCATATTGCACATGAAAAGCATTATTATAGTGTGCCACATCAATGTATAAAACAAACAATTAATTGTCGTATTACGACCAATAGCATTGAATGTTTTTTACACGGCAAACGTATTGCTCACCACCAACGCTATTATTACGCTGGCCACACCACTATCCATGAGCATATGCCCAAAGCTCACAAAGCCTATGTTGAATGGACACCAGAGCGTTTAACTCAATGGGCAAATGAAGTAGGACCACAAACTCAGCAGTTGATAAAAGCGGTCATTGATGCCAGAGCACTGCCACAGCAAGGTTTTAGAGCTTGCTTAGGTATTTTAAGATTAGGTAAAAAGTATGGCAATGACCGCTTGGAAAAAGCAGCCGCACTAGCATTAAAAACCGGAGCGCTAAGATACCAGCATATCGAATCCATATTAAAAAAAGGGCTTGAGCAGTTCCCCTTGGCGCAGTCGACAAGAACACTCGTGCCTGAACACACAAATGTACGTGGTCACGATTATTTTAAAACACCCACTCAATCAGAATAGGAATTTATTATGTTAACGCACCCCTTAGTAGAATTATTAGCGTCATTACGTTTATCTGGCATGAAACAAGCCTTTGTGGAACAATTGACACAGGAGGTAGGCGATTTATCTTTTGAAGAACGATTCAGTTTATTGTTGGAGCGTGAAAAAGTGTATCGGGATAACAAGCGGTTGTTGTCGAGTTTGAGGCAAGCACAATTAAGGCATACTGCCTGTGTTGAGGATATTGATTACCAACAGACACGCGGGTTACAAAAGTCTATGATGATGTCATTATATGACTGTCAATGGGTCAAGCAACAGCGCCAGATTTTAATCACTGGACCGACGGGTACGGGTAAATCGTATATTGCTTGTGCTTTGGCGCACAAAGCTTGCCTGGAGGGATATAAGGCTAAATATTTACGCTTCTCACGCTTTTTCCAGGAAATGTTAATTGCCAAGGCCGATGGGTCATATACTAAGTGGCTGCAACGCTTAACTAAAATAAATGTCCTGATACTGGATGACTGGGGGCTGGTAACAATGGATGACATACGTAGACGGGATTTACTGGAAGTATTAGATGAGCGCTATATGCGCTCATCTACGATCGTTACCAGTCAACTTCCGGTAAATAGCTGGCATGAAAGTATTGGTGATCCCACATTGGCTGATGCTATTCTGGACAGGATCGTGCATAACGCTTATCAGATCACCTTATCGGGGGAATCTATGAGAAAATTGAAATCTGAAATTAAAAAGGAGGATAATAAATCTACATGATTATCAAAGCTGCGTTCCGGTGATCTGGCCTGGAATCCGTGATCTGATTAGAATGGAATGGGTGATCTGATTAGAGTGGAATCCGTGATCGGATTAGAATGGAATAGGCGATCTGATTGAGTGGAATACGTAGTTAACCACGTACACCTTTGTAAACTCAAAATGCACTTCACATGCACTTCAAAAATTTGCAGCACCAGTATACGCATGGCAAAAGTTCTCTTAACTCGTTGATTTAAAGGTGGCCAGAGGTGGAATCGAACCACCGACACAAGGATTTTCAGACCCATTTGTGGCAGAATTTACTTCAGCGTACTAAGTAGTATACTATTGAATATACTGCTTGGTATTATTTCAACATACCCACGTTCTATTGATCTCTCGATAAGCTCTTGTTTGCTATGGCACCCCATTTTAAATTTAATAATCTCAACATATCCCTCGATCGTTCTGTGTGATAAACCCAGTGTTTTCGCTATTGATTTACATGACATGCCTCTAAGCAAGTAAAATAAACATTCAGCTTGCCGTTTAGTTAGCGATGATCCCTCATAGTGATCGCTTAATAAGTAATTAGCTGGTTGAGGATGTTTACCAGATCTCACATGCGTAGAATGATCTGATAAAAATACACATGTTTTTATTAACAGATCTTTGGGAACTTCAAATGCATGCATAAGCACACCCAATTTACTGCCTGCTTCATCCTTTAAAATAGACTTATTATGCATAAGTGCGCGCAGCTCCCCTCCTTCAACTGGCACAATGTCAAGCGATATCATCGGCTCACCTGAAGCTATTACTTTTTTATCCTGCACAACAAATAAGGCAGCACAACTAACCATGTTATTTCTTATATCATAATCAGTTATACCAACCAGTTGATCAGGAGAATCAAAGCCCGCCATTTTCGCCACGCTCGTATTAGCCATGGTGTACACCGAATCCATATCTTTTAATAAAACAAGCCCTTGAGTGTGATTGATAATTGAGCGTACTATTGTTAGTTGTGGTTCTGTTAACGTTGCCATCACAATATTTTTCTCCTTAAAACAGTTCAAATGGGTTTGTAGCAAGAGCCCTCGGAATTTTTGATGAGGCCAATTAAACTCAGATACTGGCCGTTTATAGCCCTCTAATTGGGTTAAAACCCCTATCCTCCAGATAGAATTAAATTAACCCATGCGCAGCGTAACAAATTCAGCTTTAGTGCGTCAGCTTCCGGCTTAGATCCACAACCCACCAACTTCTAGTTGGTAGTAGTTGAGCTTTATAATTTGGCTAAATGCATAACTCTATAGCATACAGGCACAGAAAAATAGCTGTTATTTTATTTAACATAAATTTGCCCGCATAGAGATACTAATTGGCTGTTTCTAAAGCTATCAAAAACCCCAAGGGTTTTCAGCTGAAATCCCTTACAGGATATCGACCAGATCTAGGGTACGACTACTAGCGGAATGAACAGTCATGTTAAGCCTGCTCATTCATAGTGCAAAAATTTAACGCATCAAACTCTCTATACGCACTTTGTTTTTAGTATTAGTTAATGCGCAGATTGTAGGCCAATTTATCTTCGTTTTAGCGCAAATTAGAACGAACACGGGCCAGCGCAGGAAGTACACTTTTTTCACTATAACAAAAATAGCGCAAACACCAGTTTGACAGTTTCATTTGACACGAAAGGTATGATAGCATGCCCTGCCACTGTGAAAGGATGCACTATAGTCTCACTGACTAAGATGGACTCGGTAGCCGATCGGGGCACCGCAGCCACATCAACGCTGAGGGACTCACTAGCTTGTCCCACAGTGGCACCTAATAAAAACGAGTTATTCTCGACGATCGACATCTTTTAGGTGACTAAAAACCACACACGAAAATTGCTCTTTTTTATTCTACAAAATATAAATTCATACAAAAAAGGTTAATATCCAGCCTCTCTAAACTCAAAAATCGATCACTTTTGGTGCTTTGTTTGGTCAACTTTAAAAATGTCGATCATCGAGTTATTGTAAATTAGGTTGAGCACCATAAAAATATATTCAATAATTTCACTATTGGACTAAAGACCCAGGCATCCCCCTTTAAATATCTGGGATCCACCTGTTTTTGTCAAAAATATAATCTGTTAGATTTTAAAGTTATCATTCCCTGTAATTATTTGGGGTTTTGGGAATTCTGCTAGCTTCTCCAAACCCAAAATAATTAAAATTTATCTAATGCCTGGACTGAAGATAAATAAATATACTTAAACAGGGGTATCTCAGATCCTCTTTAAGCTTATATCTTTGAGTCCAAAGCCCAATTCACCACTATTTAACTAAAATTGATGAGAAAAAAACAGAGTGTAAAATACGGGGCTTGACAATTGTCCGTACAGAAAGTTACTTTAAGAATGGATAATTTTGAGACATTCAACAAAAATTATT
>JAZGGN010000289.1:0-7188 GCA_036480475.1 Gammaproteobacteria bacterium | reverse complement strand
TCAGCGGTTAAAAAGCCTAAGCTGACTGCCGCCTCTTTAAGCGACCCATGATCATGATACGCTTTCTTCGCAATAGCTGATGCTTTATCATAACCGATCACTTGATTCAGCGCAGTAACCAACATTAGTGAATTATGCAAATAATAATCTATTTTTTCTTGATTAACTTCAATGCCCACCACACAATATTTGGTGAAATTTTCACAAGCATCCGCGAGCAAATGTGCTGAGTGTAGCAAATTAAAAATCATCACCGGCTTGAATACATTTAATTCAAAGTTACCTTGCGACCCAGCAAAACCGATCGCCGCATCATTCCCCATCACTTGCACACACACCATGGTCATCGCTTCGCATTGCGTAGGATTCACTTTCCCTGGCATGATGGACGAACCAGGTTCATTCTCAGGTAAAATCAATTCACCTAAACCACAACGAGGCCCCGAAGCCAACCAGCGAATATCATTGGCAATTTTCATTAAGGCACATGCCAATGTTTTCATTGCACCACTCGCCATAACAATTGCATCATGTGCAGCCAAAGCAGCAAATTTATTAGGCGCAGAGATGAAGGGCAAACCGGTAATCTTTGCAATATTTTGTGCGGCCTTTTCGCCAAATTGTGGATGACTGTTTAAACCTGTACCCACTGCGGTGCCACCAAGAGCAAGGGGATAGATATCTTTTAATACGACTTTTAATCGTTGTTCACATTCTTTTAACTGTTCGACGTAAGCAGAAAACTCCTGTCCTAAAGTCAGTGGCACCGCATCTTGCAAATGTGTCCGACCAATCTTCACAATCGTATCAAAACGGTGCGATTTTTCTGCCAATGCTTTACGCAAAATTTCCACTTGCGGTAATAAATTCTGAGTCATCACGGTTGCTGCTGCAATATGCATGGCGGTCGGGAAGGTGTCGTTAGAAGATTGTGACATATTGACATCATCATTGGGATGAATTGGATCTTTACTTCCCAATACTCCACCAGCGATTTCGATCGCGCGATTGGCAATTACTTCATTGCCATTCATGTTGCTTTGCGTACCACTGCCTGTTTGCCAGACATGTAAAGGAAAATGATCATCCAACTCGCCGCTCGCCACTTCTTGTGCGGCTTGCATGATCAGATCGGCTTTCTCTTTGCTGAGTTTCCCTAAGGCTTGATTAGTCTGTGCCGCTGCTTTTTTTAATACGCCAATGGCATGTACAACTGCTAGAGGCATCAGATCATTGGCAATCGAAAAATGCAATAATGAACGCTGGGTTTGCGCCCCCCAATAGCGATCTGCTGGCACTTCGATTTCACCCATGCTGTCGGTTTCTATACGTGTTTTATGCTTCACTGCGATTTCCTACTAAGTGCTTTTTTTAAGTTCAACGTTATGCTAGCATATTAATCTTTAATTTACGACCTATGATAAACCATGAACACTCCCACTCAAAACACCAATATTGAACAAAAATCATTGCGCGACTTTACCGAAAAAGCTTATCTAGACTATTCAATGTATGTCATTCTTGACCGCGCATTACCGCATATCGGCGATGGTTTAAAACCCGTACAACGGCGCATCGTTTATGCCATGTCTGAACTTGGCTTGAAGGCCAGCGCTAAATACAAAAAGTCCGCACGTACAATAGGCGATGTGCTCGGTAAATATCACCCTCATGGTGACAGTGCTTGCTATGAAGCCATGGTATTAATGGCGCAAGATTTTTCTTACCGTTATCCCTTAATTGATGGCCAGGGGAACTGGGGTGCTGCTGACGATCCAAAATCGTTTGCAGCCATGCGTTATACGGAAGCGCGTTTGACGGCTTATGCCCAATTACTACTGGGTGAATTAACTCAAGGCACGGTTGACTGGCAACCCAATTTTGATGGCACCTTGAATGAACCCGCACGACTGCCCGCGCGATTACCCAATGTATTACTTAATGGTGCCGCGGGGATTGCAGTTGGCATGGCCACGGATATTCCACCCCATAACCTGCGTGAAGTTGCTGCGGCTTGTATTCGCTTGTTGACCGACCCCAAAGCTGATCTTGCCGCAATATGTGAACATATTAAAGGGCCAGATTACCCCACGGAAGCAGAAATCATTACGCCCGTTGAAGATATTATCGCCTTGTATAAGCAGGGAACAGGCAGTATCCGCATGCGTGCTGTATATCAAATTGAACGGGATGATATTGTCATCACGGCACTACCACATCAAGTTTCTGGATCGAAAATACTTGAGCAGATCGCACAGCAAATGCAAGCCAAAAAATTACCGATGATCTCCGATCTTCGCGATGAATCTGATCATGAAAACCCAACACGTTTAGTCCTCATGCCGCGCTCTAATCGCGTCGACACAGAATCATTAATGTCACATCTCTTTGCCACCACTGATCTTGAACGCAATTACCGTGTTAATTTAAATATGATCGGTATCGATGGCCGTCCACAAGTTAAAAATTTACACACCATTTTAAATGAGTGGTTAAATTATCGCCGTGAAACTGTCCGTCGACGTTTACAATATAGGCTAGATAAAATCATTGACAGGCTTCATATTTTAGCAGGATTATTAATTGCTTATCTTAACCTTGACGAAGTCATCCGTATTATTCGCCAAGAAGATGAAGCAAAAACAGCATTGATACAAGCGTTTTCTTTAAGCGAGCAACAAGCGGATGCGATATTGGAAATAAAATTACGCCATTTAGCCAAACTTGAAGAAATTAAAATCCGCCAGGAACAAGAAGAATTAAGCAAAGAAAAAGATGAGCTTGAAAAAATTTTACAATCCAAACAACGGATGCAAACCTTGCTCCGCCGAGAAATTACTGAGGATGCAAAAAAATACGGCGACGATCGCCGTTCACCGATCATTGCCCGCAGTGAAGCCAAAGCACTGAGTGATACGGACATGTTGCCTAGTGAAGCCACCACCATTGTTTTATCACAAAAAGGCTGGGTACGAGCGGCTAAAGGCCATGAGGTCAATAGCCAAGAGTTAGGCTACCGATCTGGCGACGATTTTAAGATGGATGCTCAGGGACGTAGTAATCAAACTGCGGTTTTTCTTGATTCTGAAGGTCGTGCTTATGCCTTAGCCGCCCACACGCTGCCCTCAGCACGCAGTCATGGTGAACCCTTAACTGGCCGTCTAACCCCACCGGCAGGCGCACAATTTGTCGGGGTTGTTCTTGGTCCACCAGAACAATATGTATTACTAAGCTCCGATGCAGGTTATGGTTTCGTGACGCAATTAAAAGAACTCTATGTTAAAAACCGCAACGGCAAAGCGGCCTTAAAATTGCCAACAAACAGCCTCGTCTTATCACCGCGCCTCATTACGGAGGTCGATCAACAATTCATTGCGGCGCTCAGCAACCAAGGGCGCTTACTTGTTTTCGCGCTATCAGCACTACCGATATTAACACGCGGCAAAGGCAACAAAATAATGCACATCCCGACAAAAGCAGCCGCAGCACGTGTAGAAGTTTTACAAGACATCGCCATACTCAGCAAAAGTGATTCATTAATTCTCTATGCCGGCAAACGCCAGCTTACCTTAAAACCAAAAGATGTGATCCACTATCAAGGCGAACGTGGACAACGTGGCAAAAAGTTACCTCGTGGTTTGCAACGCGCCGATCGGATGGCAATAACTGATTAATCTTTAAAAAAAGGTAATTGCTTGTATATTGACCACCCCCTACTGTCCAAATTTAGACATGACACGCCGATACCCGTTACCTTTCAAAGTTTCCAATCCCCCTAAATTTTAGCTTTTGCCCCTCAGATTGGACTGTCAACCGCTTTCCCCAGATTGAAATTTCTGCATCAAAATAAAATTATCATTCAATTTATTGGCCAGTATTATTACAAAAAAGCCCTTCTTAAAATATGCTGAGTTATATTAAAAAACAATAGGTTATTTTTATACAATAATTTGTCATCAAACCGTCATGTCTCAGCAACACCAGGGTAAAACAACACCTTTATAATTTTTGCCATAACTTACTACTATCTATTGATACTATGGACAAAATAAGGACACCTCTCGCACTGGATCCAGGGACAGCACAGCAACAAGTTATCACTGACACTGCTACACCACTGTTAATCGCTGAAATAATAAAGCAACTTTTAGAACAACAAGCTATCGCTGCCACTGCTACACAACTGTTAATCGCTGAAATAATAAAGCAATATTTAGAACAACAAGTTATCGCTGCCACTGTCGCACAACAGTTGATCGCTGAAATAATAAAGCAACTTTTAGAACAGCATCAGAAGACACAAGCATTCGCCGCATTAGCCGTATTGGCTTTAGCACAGCAAGATAAAAAATCTCCTAAACCAGCAGCAGAACTTACAGCAAAACCAGTACAAACACCACCAACACCAGCACCAACAACAGCAACACCAGCACCACCAACAGCAACAACAGCACCACCAACAGCAACAACAGCACCAGCAACAACAGCAACAGAAGCAACAGAAGCAACAGAAGAATCTACAGAAGAAATACCAACAATCAACGGCAGCAAGGACAACGAACATAGCAATGATCATGCCGCCCTGCGGAGTGCTAACGTACCTGGGGAATCCCCAACCTCAAGCTTAAGTCGCGCAATGACTACTTTGCATTACCTCATCGACTCAAGCTACGTGACTACAAGTTCTTTTATTATCAGCGCCGATCTGATCTTTATGCGTATGGTAGATTTGAACGGTGATATCCCTTCGCTAACTAAAGAATACTTCCCTGAGGAAGCATCAATCACTATCGGAGTGCTTTGGGGGGTAATCATGATAGCCTTCGCTTTGCGAAGGCTATACCTCCACAGATATAAAGACAAAGAAGGAAAGGCAGAAGAAATCTTCGCTGCTGAGTACGAGAGAATAAGACAGCCTCTTTCCAATACAAGAGATATGCTGCGCGTTGGTCATTTCGCCTACTATATACTCACTAACACCGATATGGGTGGGATGGAGAATCTTTTGATTAATGCCGGCATCTTGGCTTTTGCTCTCGTATATGCTTACGCCTGTTACCGATATCGAGAAAACAAGGGGAATTTCTTTGACTCGTCCGATTATGATCGCTTTGCGAAGTATATCGCACCACTCATATTGTCGGCACTTGACAGTCTTTATCTCGCCAGTGCATTTTTAAATCTTTCACGAATAATACTTGATGTTGCGGAAACTACTGTTGATTTTACATCAAACCCACTGCTAGCTGCCTGCATTGCTATTCTAGTAGTATTCTTCATTTTAGGTGGACTTGCAAAACATTATGAAAGCAAGGGAGCAAATGAAAATTGTACAACTTCTATTTTGAGCGATTTTAGTAAGGCTTGGAGAAATGATATTCGTCCAGTTGCTGATGGCGTTAAAAATTTTACAACACCCGTAAGTCTTATTTTCCTAATTTTACTTGCGTGCGGTGTCTCTGTCTCTGTCGGGTATTTTGCGATACCTATTATTCTTGGTGTGGCTTATGGTTTTTGGAAGCGGCACGAAAAAAGGGAGGAAGAAGCACTGTGTGAAAATGCGCTACCTAGAAATACGCCTTCAGATGACAGTCTCCCCACTCTCGCCTCCCACTCCCGTCGTTGGAGTAGCTTCTTCGGAAACATATGTGGGAGCAGCGAGCAGCAAGCAAGGACAGGGGCAAGGACATCCTCAAGGTTCTCACCCAGAAGTACGCAGTAAGAGAATGCAGAAGGTAACAAAGGCAATGAGGATAAGGGCAAGTATCCCCATTGTCCTTAAGCTCTTATTCAAATTTTTTGCGGAAAATGCTTCAGGGCGAGCACGAACCACTCGATAAAGTACCCAAATAATCAAAATGATACCCAACAGGGCAAAAATGTTAATCCAACTCATTATTAATCATCCTAATCTTCGTGGCCTCAAACCTATATCCGCTATCTTTTAAAGTGCGACTTCTTCTAGGATACTGTTATCCACGCAAAAAAACCACGCTTTATAGATCACGACGAATAATTTTGTTAAGGTATATTTATACCCGTTATCCATCAAAGAGGGTATTCCCCCGCTCAACACGGCGGGGCAGGGTACCCTGGCTAGTGACCGACCAAGCGGACAGAGTAAGGGGAAATTTCACTGTCAAAGAATAAGGAGCAACGATGTCAATCATAAAAAAAATAACTTCAACTCATCATATGGGTGCAGGTCCAGTATTCATCCGCTTATTTATCGGACTCATATTTATGGCACATGGTGCACAAAAATTGTTTGGCTGGTTTGATGGGCCCGGTCTTGAAGGCACGACCCAAATGATGGTCAATCTTGGTGTTGAACCCGCATCCATCATGGCGTTGGCTTGCGCATCAGCAGAGTTCTTTGGTGGGCTACTGTTATTAGTAGGTTTTCTAACCCGCATTGCCAGTTTGGCGCTTATCGTCAATATGTTGGTTGCTGTCTTTGCGGTGCACCTCAGTCGTGGTTTTTTCATCAGCAATGGCGGCTATGAGTTTGCTTTACTATTATTGATCTGTGCGCTCGCTTATTTGATTTCCGGAGCTGGACGATTTTCATTTGATTATTCAATCAGCCAATATTGTCTAAGCCGCTGGCGCTGATCTCACCCAAGCTTGCAAAATGCTGGCGTAATTGCTGGCTTTTGTGTTCACTGCGGTTGGCGATATGTAATTGTGCTGGGTTTTCGGCGAATAATGCGGCAATGACATTGCGTGCCGCCCCGCCCGCGCCGATCAGTAAAATCCGCTGCTTGAGAATTTCGATATGACAATGATGTTTTAAATCATTGACTAAGCCGATCCCATCCGTATTGTTTGCAATAATTTTACCCGCAGTATTGATGCTTAGGGTATTCGCTGCGCCCGAAATTTTAGCCGTGTCGTTTGCTTCATCTGCAAGTGTGAGCGCTTGATGCTTAAAGGGTAAAGTAATATTTAAACCTTTGCCATCTTCAGCAAAAAATTTTGTGACCGCCTCGGTAAAGCCATCCAGCGGTACTAGAATTTTTTCATAATGGATCGCTTGCTGAGTTTGTTCAGCAAAAAGTTGATGGATCAGTGGCGATTGACTATGAGCCACAGGATTGCCCATTACGGCATAGCGGTCTATTTGTGTTGACATCGATGGTGTTATTAAAGTCTAGCTATAAGAGATTTCATTCGATTTTTTACCTT
>JAZGGN010000288.1:0-4309 GCA_036480475.1 Gammaproteobacteria bacterium | reverse complement strand
TACTCAGGCGGCGGGGGTGCAAGCACTTCCCGTCCGCCGTTGGTTTCCATTTCACTTACAACACCTGCTTTTTCCATATCTTCAACCAATCTTGCTGCTCGATTATAGCCAATTTTAAAACGCCGCTGTAAACTGGAAATACTAACTTTACGTGACTTAGTAACGATATAAATAGCTTCATCATATAATGGGTCATTCTCTTGATCCTCAGACGCTTCAGAAAAACCAATATCCACCTGTTCATCAGCTTCAGCCAGCACATCTTCCATATACACAGGTTCCCCATAGCGCTTCCATTCTGCAACAACTTTATGTACTTCATGATCATCAACAAAAGCACCGTGCACTCGCATTGGCATACCCGTTCCAGGCACTAAGTAAAGCATATCGCCATGACCTAACAATTGTTCCGCACCCATTTGATCCAAAATCGTACGTGAATCAATTTTAGACGAGACTTGAAAAGCGATCCGTGTTGGGATATTCGACTTAATCAATCCTGTCAATACATCAACAGAGGGCCGTTGTGTCGCTAAAATCATATGGATCCCCGCGGCCCGTGCTTTTTGTGCAGTACGTGCGATCAATTGTTCTACTTTTTTACCGACAACCATCATCATATCGGCCAATTCATCAATCACGATAACGATATACGGCAAGCACTCTAATTCTGGTGCCGGCTCCTCGTTCAATTCACTTTTCCACAGCGGATCAGTTATCGGTTCCCCTTGCTTTTTGGCTGCCTCAATCTTGTTATTATAACCACCGATATTGCGTACTTTTAAAGCGGCCATTAAGCGATAGCGTCGCTCCATTTCAGCAACCGCCCAACGCAACGCATTCGCCGCTTCTTTCATGTCCGTCACAACCGGCGTCAACAAATGGGGGATCCCTTCATAAACCGATAATTCCAGCATTTTAGGATCGACCATAATAAGTCGTACTTCCTGTGGCGACGCTTTAAATAACAAGCTCAGTAACATAGCGTTTAAACCCACCGACTTACCCGAACCGGTGGTACCGGCAACTAATAAATGAGGCATCTTAGCTAAATCAACAATCACCGGATGACCAGCAATATCAACCCCTAAGGCTAAACTCAAGGGAGAGCGGGCTTGATCATATTGTTCCGTTGCCAATACATCACATAAACGCACCATTTCCCGATGCTCGTTAGGAAGTTCTAAACCAATCACCGATTTTCCAGCGATCACTTCAACCACGCGCACACTGATCACCGACAAGGAACGGGCGATGTCTTTTGCCAGACCGCTGATTTTACTGACCTTCAACCCAGGTGCGAGCTGCAGTTCAAAACGAGTGACCACCGGTCCTGGATTCACTGCTGTTACATGGACCGTCACGCCAAAATCCAATAAGCACTGCTCCACGGCACGCGATAACGCTTCCAATTGTACCTGGTTAATGCTTTTTCCAGTCGATCTTTCTGTGGGATCGAGTAAGGTTAGCGGCGGCAAACTGCCCGCAGCCAATGTATTAAATAAAGGGGTCTGTCGCTCTTTTTCATAACGCTTACTGGTGGTCAATGAGGCTGCTGGAGCAACAATTTTTGGCTTATGCTGCTTGGCTTTAGCTATCATCTTTTCTGATCTTTTTGCCTGCAATGTCACTGAGCGCATGGCTGCTTTTTGCTGGCGCTTAACACGCAGCGATTGCCACGTTTTTTTAAGAGCAATACCACTGAATATGACGAATCCAAATAACTTTTTCACAGCCAGTAATGACGCTTTACCTATCAGCTCCAATAATAATAACCAAGATAAACCGATGAAGAAGGTTATCCCAGTCAGCAAGAGTGCGAATGAAAATATCAGCGCACCTTGCGGATTAAATGTTGCATTCAAGCTTGAAGCAACCACAGTACCAACGAGCCCCCCTGCACTGAAAGGTAAAGGTGATTTGAATTGCAACAAATCTAAATCAATTAAGCTACAAGCCCCAATCAAAATAAGTATTAAGCCAAACACACGTACCAGTAACACGCGATAGTCAAACGACACATGATTACGCCTTAGCAATAGCAAATAGGCAAGATATATCGATAATAGTGGAAATAGATAAGCTAAATAACCAAAGCCATATAGAAAAATATCTGCATACCAAGCCCCAAACTTACCACCCAAATTACTAATACCTTCATGACTACCCACATAAGACCAGGCTGGATCTTGTGGATGAAAGCTAAATAACGCCAGCAAGGTCAAAACTGACATCGCCAGCAGAATAATAAAAACGCCTTCATAAAGGTGTTTGACTGTATTTTCAGGTAATTGTTTCATTGCTAGACATTAAAAATTAAGGGTTAGAGCCACCGTAGCGGTTATCTTGGGATTATATTACAAAAGACACTCCTATACCCGTTATCCTTCAAAGAAGTCATTTTCCCCGCTCGAATTAGGCAGGACAGGGGCATCCCATCTTAGGTGCATCTTTGAAGGATAACGGGTATATATACATACCCGTTACTTAACCACAGCCTATAAACAATATAAATATTCATATAACTAGGTAGCCCATGTTACAATCATCATGTATACTATCTTCCCCGTTTTCACCATTCTAAGAAGCACATGAGTCACACACAGCATCACCGTTTAATTATCCTTGGTTCTGGCCCTGCTGGGTATTCAGCAGCTGTTTATGCCGCTAGAGCGAATCTCGCGCCTGTGATGATTACAGGCATTGAACCAGGCGGTCAGCTCACAACCACCACGGATGTTGATAATTGGCCAGGGGATGTCGAAGGCTTACAAGGACCCGCACTGATGGAGCGCATGGAAAAACATGCACGCCGCTTTGATACAAAAATTATTCGTGATCATATTCAAGAGGCTGACTTACAGCAGCAACCTTTCTGCTTAAAAGGGGATAACAGCCATAGCTACACTTGCGATGCATTAATTATCGCCACTGGTGCATCTGCGCGTTATCTAGGGCTACCCTCTGAGCAAGCCTATAAAGGCAGGGGTGTATCTGCCTGTGCCACATGCGACGGTTTCTTTTTTCGCCAACAGAAAGTAGCGGTCATCGGCGGCGGCAGCACTGCCGTTGAAGACGCGCTTTATCTTTCAAATTTGGCTTCCGAAGTGATTTTGATCCACCGGCGTGAAGAATTACGTGCAGAAAAGATTTTACAGAATAAATTATTCGCGAAGGCAAAAAATGGCAATATCCGCATACTATGGAATAACACCCTGGAAGAAGTGCTCGGTGATGAGCAAGGCGCAACCGGCATGAAAATTAAAAATGTTCATAATGGAGAAATACAAAAAATTGACTTGCAAGGTGTTTTCATTGCCATTGGCCATGATCCAAATACACAAATCTTTAACGATCAATTGGCAATGAATAATGGCTATATTACCATTAACTCTGGCTTAAGTGGCAATGTCACCGCGGCCAGCATCCCTGGCGTTTTTGCTGCGGGCGATGTCTGCGACCAAATTTATCGCCAAGCCATTACCTCAGCTGGATTTGGCTGTATGGCTGCGCTGGATGCGGAGAAATATTTGGATCATTTAACCAGTCCAGAGTAAGAAACAAATTTTAGCCCACAGCAGACGCTATTTCAAATACCAATTCATTATCTTTTGCAACTAAGCGCACGCGCCCACCCTGGCTTAGTTTACCGACCAATAACTCATCCGCTAATGGTCGCTTTATTTCTTTCTCAATAAAGCGGTCCATATTTCTTGCCCCCATAGACTTATCGTAACCATTATCTGCCAGCCAGTCACATGCGGACTGATCAATGGTTAGATCCACTGATTTAACTTGTAGTTGTTGTGCTAATTCAGCAATAAATTTATTAGCGACTAAACGAATCGTTGCTTGCGACAAATGAGAGAAGTGAATAATTGCATCCAGACGATTACGAAATTCGGGAGAAAATAAGTTATTTACTGCAACATCCTTATCTGAGTTGTGATCTTGCTGAACAAAGCCCACGCTGTTACGCGCCATATCAGCCATCCCTACATTGGTCGTCATAACAATAATAACATGACGGAAATCAGCCTTACGGCCATTAGAATCCGTCAATGTGCCATAGTCCATCACTTGCAACAATAGATTGAAGAGATCTGGATGCGCTTTTTCAACTTCATCTAGTAATAATACAGAGTGCGGATGTCGACTTACTGTTTCTGTTAGCAAGCCCCCCCCTTCAAAACCAACATAGCCAGGCGGTGCGCCAATTAATCGTGAAGCAGTATGCTTTTCCATATATTCTGACATATCAAAGCGAATAAATTCTATACCTAAAAGTTCTGCCAATTGTTTTGTAACT
>JAZGGN010000287.1:0-4843 GCA_036480475.1 Gammaproteobacteria bacterium | reverse complement strand
GAGTATGATGGCAGAAGATATATTAGATGAAAATATGCCAAAAGGAGACGAGGGTCCCCAAGGCGAGTCCTCGGGAGAAGGCGGGCCAGCTAAACGTTGGTATATTGTCCACGCAAAATCAGGCTGTGAAAACCTTGTCGCCAGAACGTTGGCTGAGCGAATTATAGAGAACCATTTGCAGGCCAGTTTTGGTGAAATTTTGGTGCCGGCAGAAGAAGTCATAGAAATGCGTGGTGGCAAGCGACGTAGAAGTTCACGTAAATTTTTTCCTGGCTATGTCTTAGTACAAATGGAGATGGATGACACTGCTTGGCATTTCGTTAGAGAAATTCCCAATGTAATTGGTTTTATCGGTGCGTCCAAAGGGCAGAAAACACCATCGCCAATCACAGACAAGGAAGCTGATCGTATTATGCAGCGCATAGAAGAGGGTGTGACTAAACCAAGACCCAAGACCCTATATGAACCGGGTGAAGCCGTGAGAGTGATCGATGGGCCTTTTGTTGACTTTAATGGTGTGGTTGAAGAAGTTAATTATGCAAAAAGTCGTTTGCGGGTTGCTGTGACTATATTTGGTCGTTCTACTCCTGTTGAGCTTGAGTTTGGCCAAGTTGAGAAAAGTTAAACCTAGAAAAGGCAGTTGCAGACAGATCTGTCCCGCTTGATTTGGCCGGGATAAATCGTGCAATTATTTGATTTATACCCGTTGTCCTTCTAAAGAGGGCACTTTAAGTAAAATTTACTACTGGCTCTGAAGTTTTGTTTTTGGCGCCCAGATTGGATGTAGATTTGGACAAAAACACGGAAAATCACGCGGATTTTAGTGTGCTAAATGACAAGAGATTTTTCGTGTTTTTGTCCAAAGATGCGCCCAAGATGGGATGCCAAAATGACCCTCTTTGAAGGATAACGGGTATAGATAGCGTAACAAAAAAATATGCGGTCACCTAGATGGTAATGCCTATCCCCCAG
Source organism: Gammaproteobacteria bacterium (assembly GCA_036480475.1). GTDB lineage: Bacteria > Pseudomonadota > Gammaproteobacteria > JAZGGN01 > JAZGGN01 > JAZGGN01. Next base: position 3,871 of record JAZGGN010000287.1, on the reverse strand, counting down.
TAGGCGGATAGGCATTTTTTGATTGAAAATTGTTCATCTGCGCGGCATTGACTGCCAAATTTAGGATAAAATAAGATAATCACTAAAAAAATCTTAGATTAAAATGGTTTGCCACTATCCAATATGAAAATAAGGCGTTATAATACGCGCCCTGTATATTTGACCCAGAGTTCGATATATCGGGTTATCGGGAGTGGTGAAATACAGAGTGTGTCGCCAATTCGCTGGGCTCACTAAGGAATGGTCATAATATGAACATGATTGACTCGGTTCATATTGTAACCATTCCTAAAGCGAGTATGAATAGGGTAATTTTTGCAACAGGTTTATGAATGGCTAAGAAAATAGAAGCATATATCAAGCTGCAAGTTCCTGCCGGCAAAGCAAATCCCAGTCCACCGGTTGGGCCAGCTTTGGGGCAGCATGGTGTTAATATCATGGAATTTTGTAAGTCTTTTAATGCGCAAACGCAAAAAGAAGAGGCAGGTATGCCTTTGCCGGTGATTATTACTGTATACAGTGATCGCAGCTTTACATTTATTATCAAAACGCCGCCTGTGGCCGTGCTATTGAAGAAGGCTTTGGGTATAAAAAGTGGTAGCGCAACTCCGAATGTTGAGAAAGTGGGTAAAGTGACGCGTAAGCAACTCGAAGAAATTGCAAAGATAAAAGCGCCTGATATAACAGCTGCAGATATGGATGCTGCTGTGCGTATCATCATGGGTAGCGCACGCAGCATGGGCATAGAGGTAGAAGAGGGTTAGTTATGGCAGTACATTCCAAGCGTATGCGTGCCATTCATGAGAAAGTTGTGTTTGGTAAGATTTACTCGCTACCAGAAGCTTTAAAGCTATTGCAGGAAGTATCTACCGTTAAATTTGCTGAAAGTGTGGAAGTCAGCGTGAATTTAGGGGTCGACCCGCGTAAAAGTGATCAAATGGTACGAGGGTCAACATTATTGCCTAAGGGCTCAGGACGCACGGTGCGTGTGGCTGTATTTGCTCAGGGAGCGCCAGCGGATGCAGCTAAAGAAGCAGGTGCGGATATTGTTGGTTTTGAGGATTTAGTTGCTAAAGTAAAAGCAGGCGAACTCGACTTTGATGTTGTGATTGCGACACCGGATGCAATGCGTACGGTTGGCCCGTTGGGACAGATTTTAGGACCACGTGGTTTAATGCCTAATCCTAAGGATGGTACAGTCACTGCAGATGTTGCTAAGGCGGTGACCAATGCCAAAGCAGGCCAGGCCCGCTATCGAACGGATAAGAATGGCATTGTTCATTGTGCGATTGGTAAAGTAAATTTTGCCCTTGATGATTTAAAAGAAAATTTGCTTGCTTTAATGACAGATTTGAAGAAGGCAAAACCAACGACACTTAAAGGTGTGTACATGAAGAAATTGTCATTATCAACGACAATGGGTCCGGGTTTGCAAGTTGATTTAAGTACGGTCTCCGAGTAATTTATGAGGAGTATGATTTGCCTTTAACGTCTATTCAAAAACAAGCAATCGTTGATCGATCTGCTCAGGTTGTTGCTGGTGCGGTTTCGATTGTCGTTGCTGAATATCGTGGCTTAACCGTTGCTGAAATGACACAATTACGTGCGAATGCACGTCAGCAAGGCGTGGTTTTGCGTGTGATTAGGAATACCTTAGCTCGGCGAGCATTAGCTGAAACAGCTTATCAATGTTTGGCTGAGGCATTAGTGGGACCGGTGATTTTGGCGTTTTCAATTGAAGCGCCGAGTGCGGCAGCGCGTTTATTGCGTGATTTTGCTAAAGAGCATGAGCAATTAAAAGTCACAGCGCTTGCTGTTGACGGTCAATTAGTTGCAGTAAAAGATTTGGCGCAGATCGCATCATTACCAAATCGTGAAGAAGCATTAGTTAAATTGATGCTAGTAATGAAAGCGCCAATTGAAAAACTGGCACGAACACTTGCTGAACCTCAGGCTAAATTAGTGCGAGTATTAGCAGCAATTCGTGATCAGAAACAGTAGATATTTTTATTTTTGGGGAGCATACCATGGCTGTATCGAAAGATGAGATTTTAGAAACGATTTCTAGTATGAGTGTAATGGAAGTCGTCGAGTTAATAGATTCAATGGAAGAGAAGTTTGGTGTTTCAGCAGCATCTGTTGCAGTTGCAGCACCAGCCGCAACAGGTGGCGCTGAAGCTGCTGTAGAAAAAACAGAATTTGATGTCATGCTGAAAAGCTTTGGATCGAGTAAGATTAGCGTGATCAAGGTCGTGCGTACAATTACTGGTCTTGGTTTGAAAGAAGCTAAAGAATTAGTTGAGCAAGCACCATCAGCAATTAAAGAGGGTATTCCTAAGGAAGAAGCTGAAGATATTAAAAAACAAATAGAAGAAGCGGGTGGCACGGCTGAAGTTAATTAACTTTAGTTTGGGATAAGCAAGCTGAGTCAACGTGACGGACGGTATTGAAGTACAGAATAATTTTATTTCTATTTGATATTACTCGCACTCAAGTTGCTTAGGTGAAGCAAGGTATACTCATCACAGTTAGGTTTTACTCCATTTACGGGAAGTGCTGTAAGTGAGTCGAAAGCCCAAGATTGAGACGTGATCCGTTGATTATTGAGCACCGTAGCGCAGCATACTCGAGGTATGTGAGCTTTGGGCACAGAAAATCAACGGACTACGGCCAAGATAGTAGAATTGACGACATGCCCTAGTTTGACGGGTTAATCCTGGAGATAAAGATACATGGCTGCAATATCAGAAATATCAGAAATATCAGATTACTCATACGAAGAGAAAAAACGTATCCGCAAAAGTTTCAGAAAGCTCCTTGATATGAAACCGCCTCCTTTACTTGCTATTCAAACAGAGTCTTATAAAAAATTTCTACAGGTTGATGATTTTTTTTCACAAGCGCCAGAGGTTGAAAAACAAGTTGCGGGCAAAGATAAAAAAGCAAAACGAAAAACAAAACAGAAAGCCTCAGAGGTTGCTAAAGGCGAAGAAACGGTCGCAGAGTTAAAAGGTGTTGGTTTACATGCCGCATTTAGATCGGTATTTCCTATTGAAAGCTTTTCTGGTTACGCACGTTTGGAGTATGTTAGTTATCGTTTGGGTGCACCGTTATTTAATGTGAAGGAATGTAAGCTGCGCGGCATAACTTATGCGGCAACACTCAGAGTGAAAGTGCGCTTGGTAATTTTTGATAAGGAGTCTCCCGCCAAAGATAAGAAGGTTCAAGACATTCGTGAACAGGAAGTTTATATGGGTGAAATTCCCTTGATGACGGATGTGGGTACTTTTGTAGTCAACGGTACTGAGCGTGTTGTTGTTTCCCAGCTACATCGTTCGCCAGGGGTCTTTTTTGAGCATGATAAAGGGAAAACACATTCATCTGGCAAACTGCTTTATTCTGCCAGGGTAATACCTTATCGTGGTTCATGGTTAGATTTTGAATTTGATCCGAAAGATCATTTATTCGCACGGATTGATCGCCGACGTAAAATTCCTGCAACTATTTTATTGCGTGCTTTAAATTATAGTACAGAAGAAATTCTAAATTTATTTTTCACCACGAATCAATTTCACATTAAAGGTGAGGACTATATTTTAGATTTAATTCCTGAGCAATTACGTGGTGAGATTGCATTTTTTGATATCAAGGTGCCTGGTAAATCTGGCGAAGTTATTGTTGAAAATGGTCGTCGTATCACTATGCGCCATATTCGTTTAATGGAAAAAGCAAAGTTAAAGCAATTGCCGGTGCCTGCAGAATACATCTTAGGCAAATCACTGGCTAATGCGATTATTGATACTGAAACAGGCGAAGTTATTGCAGAAGCAAATGCTGAAATTACAGGTGAAGTTTTAGATACGCTGAAAAA
>JAZGGN010000286.1:0-7816 GCA_036480475.1 Gammaproteobacteria bacterium | reverse complement strand
CAAATGCCACCTTATAAAGTCACTAAAGGTACCTTATATAAATATATTAAAAACGTAGGCTCCGCCAGTCAGGGTTGTATCACCGATGGTTGATTCTGCCTGCCTTTCCCAAGTGTAACAAAGGGATAGAGGATTAATAGGCTAACAGAAGAAAAATAAAATTATTTGTTTGATTTTGAGTTTGTAATGAGGTACGTTTGAAGCTTGATTAGTTGAGCTGATATAAAAACATTTTATTTGGGAGAGGGACATGGCACAAGAGCAAAAGCAAGAAAGAGAATTTTTATCACCTGATGATTGTAGGAGAAAGGCGCTTGAGGAATTTCATTCATTAGAAGTGCCCAGAACTCCGACAATTGGAGGATCTACATCCCTCTATGCCACTGCGGAAGCAGTGGCTGATCTCGTCAGTTTGCGTAATCCTTTGAGTGGGACTATGCGAGGCTTTTTTCAAATTTATATTCTTGGTATGCAAAAAACTATGAAATCGACTGAGGGTACGGATCGACAGTCAACTAATGAGGAGCTAGAAGAGATATTTAGCCGCATGCAGAGGGATATTAAAAGAGATCTTGCTGGTCGTGGTTCTACTCGAGGACATCGGGCTTTTTTACAGTGTGCTTTACTGATCACAGAGCGGTGTTTAACCTGGCTGATAGGTCAAGATCCAGGCACGCGGCCTGAATTACCTGGAGTAAGGTCTTACCTCGAGCCACATTCATACTTTGCAGATGGTTTTTTTAGTCATAATTCACCAATTAGCAATGGTTATACTGCGGCTGACCAAGAAGCTGACCAAGAAGCTCATCGTCCGTATGCCCGAAGATGATAAGGGCGTCGCCACCACCAGTATAAGCCTAGGTGCAAGGGGTTAGGAATTCCTTATGATGGCCTCGTTCCTTGTACGGGGCCATTTCTAACTAATGTTCAGATACATTTAGAAAAGCTAGAGTATTATACAGTTGCTGTATCGCAAGAAGAATAAGCTAAGATATACAAGCAGTTGTTTAAGCGGATTTAATCCTGCCACTTTTGTAAAAATTCAGTGAAATGCGGCTGATCTTTTTGACGCAAAAATTCTTTGACGGTTTCACATTCCTGTTCGTAGATTTCTTCATTTAAAATGCCGCGAATCAATTCAAAGCGGAGATAAACCAAGTAAGTATTGAGGACGTCCGTTTCACAATAATGACGGATGTTTTCGATCTTGCCTTGCAGATAATTGCCCCAGACTTGGCTTCCTTCCATGCCCATTTTCCCAGGGAAACCCAACATGGTGGCAATGGCATCGAGCGGGGCGTTGGCATGAAAATTATAAGCGGCCAACACATCCATTAAATCAATGTGGCGATAATGATAGCGATTTAAATAATTGTTCCAGCGAAAACTTTGATCGTGGTTGCCGGTTTCCCAGTAACATGAGGCCGGTACTTTATGTAATAATGATCGGTAATGTAAAACCGGTAAATCAAAGCCGTTACCATTCCAGGACACGATGGTGGGCATGTATTTTTCAATACCGGCGTAGAAGCGTTGGATCAATTCTTTTTCAGGTGTATCTCGGTCACCCAGTGACCAAACATTGAACTTATCTTGCTGTCGTAAGGCCACTGAAATCGCGACGACTTTTTGCAAGTACAACGGCAACATTTCGGTCTTCGACTTTTCTTGACGCAAAGCGACCATCGCTTTTGCCACATCTTCATCGCTTAACCCATCTAACTGGTATAAGCGACGACCACTGTCCGTGTCAGGGATAGTTTCGATATCGAAAATGAAAACATTCATAATAATTCCCTATTGCCATTTGCCGCTATTACCCAAATTTCAAGTTATACCCGTTTACTTTAAAATGTGAATTCTAGTGCCCAGATTAGTCAAAGATGCGGCCAAGATGGGATGCTAGAATTCGCATTTTGAAGTGTAACGGGTATATAATAGCAAAATTTGCAGAACTAGGTAAGATATAACACATGAGCATCGTCAAGCGATTTTCACTATTCACAATGATCTTATTTACGGTAGCGGCTTGTGCAGGCAAGCCACAGCCAGCTAACGTCGAAAATATATGTTCTATTTTCAAACAGTATCCTAAATGGTATTGGGCAACGCAAGATGTGCAAAAGCGTTGGGGCGTTCCAATCAACGTGCAAATGGCAATTATTTACCAGGAATCGCGCTTTAGTGCTAAGGCTAAGCCGCCCCGTGGGAAATTACTGGGGATTATCCCATGGAAAAGACCCTCGTCCGCGAAGGGATATTCACAAGCATTGAAAGGCACTTGGGATGAATATCAAGAGAGTGCGGGTAAGAATCGTGCCACTCGCAGTGCTTTTGCCGATGCTGCTGATTTTGTTGGTTGGTATGGTTATCAAGCCAACCAGCGTGCTGGTATTTCGCGTAGTGATGCCTATCCACTTTATTTGGCATACCATGAAGGCATTGGGGGTTATCAGCGACGCAGTTATGCAAATAAAACGTGGCTGATCAATATTGCACAAAAGGTACAGAGCCGTGCTGCAACGTATCAACGTCAATTACAGGGCTGCCAGGCTAAATTGAAGAAAAAGCCCTGGTATCGTTTTTGGTAGAAAGGAGTTAAGTTTCATGCGATTAATTTTATTAGGTCCGCCAGGTGCGGGTAAAGGGACACAAGCTGATTTTTTAACCGAGCATTATCAGATTACGAAAATTGCCACTGGTGATATGTTACGCGAAGCAGTGCAATCGGGTTCTGAGCTTGGTCAGGAAGCGGCGAAAATCATGCAAGCGGGTGCTTTAGTGCCAGATGAAACGATCACACGTTTAGTTAAGGCCAGGATTGCGCAGACAGATTGCCATAATGGTTTTTTGCTGGATGGTTACCCGCGTAATATTCCACAGGCACAGTCGCTTAAAGACGCTGCGATTGATATTGATCATGTGATCGAAATCAAAGTGGCGGATGAAGCGTTAATAAAACGGATCACCGGCCGTAGAATTCATCTGGCCTCTGGGCGTGTTTATCATATCCACTATCACCCACCGCAAGTAGCGAATAAAGACGATGTCACCGGTGAATCTTTGGTGCAGCGCGACGATGACAAAATAGAAACGGCACAAAAGCGCTTGCAAGTTTATCAGCAGCAAACGGCACCACTGGTAGAATTCTATCAAATTTGGGCAGAGCAAAACGAGGCACGTGTGCCGGCATTTGATCAAATCAATGGTGTCGGCAGTGAAGAAGAAATTCGTGCGCGTATTATTGCATGTTTGGAGTGAGGAACGGGCACGAAATAACTTCCGTGTTTAGCGCTCAAATTCCTGTCCCGGTACTCTGGGATATGCTAGATTGAATCGTTCCGATTGAGAAAAGCTGCAGAACTACCCGAGGTAATGCGAGGATTTTTCGATTGTCCTGAGTTAAATTAGTCAGGATAGGCGCAACGATTCAAGATGGCGTGAAGGTGAGATGCAAAACCGGAAGTTATTTCGTGTCCGTTCCTAAGCGTCTGTCGTGTGTTTTAGCAGTTACCCTCTAGCTATATAAAAAATGTTCACTCCCTTCAACCTAAAAAAGTAATTAATCTGGAGAATAGTCATGCCTAGGCGAAAGCAGCGTGGGAGAAGTAGCAGCAGCAGGAGAAAATCTGGAGGACCGCGGCCAAAATCGCCAGAGATAATAGAATGGCATTCATCACCAGAGGGTGAAAAGCTGCAATTACATATGAGTAAATTAAAAAAGTATGTAGATTTTTCAGGTCTGCAGCCAGCAATCACAGCTTTATTAATGTCTATACCATTACCTGAGGTTCTGAACGCAGCTAAAACACCCTTCTCAATAATCTTTACCACAAGCGCACTTAAGCCTTTTTGGATTCATCTCGGTGGGGAAGGGGAGGCAAAGGCAGGTGAAAAGGTTGGTGATAGATATATATCCATATGTAAGGAGGCAATTGTAGAGGGAAGGGATCTGTCTTATAGCGACCTACACAGAACTATAGAACATGAGATGGCCTGTGTGGATAAGAATATTGACATTAACGTGGTATTTAGTAGTGCATACTATTTTGTCGTGAAAATATTGGTAGATTATTTCTTTTCAATGAATGAGTGGGCTTCTGAGAATGAATATGTTGATATAGTCACTCGTCACTTGTTAGCCAGTGTATTGGCGGTGGGTGGTCTTGAGTTAGCCAGAATAGTTCGCTTAATATTTTCTAAAGACCCATACCTTCCACCATCATTACTAGAGTCTTTTCGCAAACTTACTGAAGTGCTTAGTGAAAATAGGGTGGCGCAAGCATCAGAAGAGACAAAGGCAAGCTTAGACGATGCTCATGCACAACCCCAGTCCCAGTCTATTGTCTCGCTTGGCGACGATCAAAAGGCTGAGGCTAATGTCAAAACGTCATCCAATACAGCTCCGCTACCAATCTCCTCCCGCGATGAAGCCCAAACAGCGGAGAAACAAAGGCGTGGGGCTGAGGTCTGTAGAGCCAGCAGCACTCAGTCTACTCGTGCATCTGTTGTTTCCACAAAAGCTGGCCTAATAAAAGCTTCTCGCGTTAAAAGTAGTCTTGGTACCATGCTTAGGAGGAAACCGAAGAAATGGTCTAAAGCTAAGACAGCAAGAGTAAGACTAGATACAGTACGGCGAAGGGAAGAAATAGCGCAAGCTTCGAGTGATACTAGCTCTTTAGGATCTGAGGTTCAATCTGATGCTAGTTCAACATCTGCTGCCCTTGCTTCTCCTTGCGAGGCAACTCAAGCTGTAGCAGCTTCAAGGCAAAAGAACGAATTAAACGTTGAGTCCACAAGATCTGTAAGCAGAGGTGTGGCACTGATTGGTCATAGCGATTCTTCAGAAGAGGCAGTCCGATCTGATGATGATTTAGTAAGTAGCGAGGTTCAAGAGAGAGAACGGGCGAAACAGCGACAAGTACGGGAGCAAGCACAGATGGATGAGCAGCGGCGATATCAGCTGCAGGAAGCACGGCGGAGCGAGCAGGAAGCACAACAGAAAAAACAAACACAGAACACAGTACCGCCGCCGTCATTGCAGCCGCAGAAAAATCCTGCTGCCACGGAACCACAAAATTCACAAGGCAGGGACAAGCAAACAGAGACTAGTTCAGTTGTTTCTGTCCCTCCTGATAGGAGTGACGATTCAAATATAGATGTGCCAGTTAGTAGTGTGGTGTGTGCCAGTCAATTACTGTCTGAGTCCGTTGACGAGAATCAAAGTTCAGATGCAGGTTCAATAAATGAGGACGGTGAGGATGTAACAACTGATGATGATAGCAATCAGCAGCGGAAGATGCAGGAACCAGTACAACACAGCATGGCAGCTAGTAGTGTAGTGTGTGCCAATCAATTACCGTCTGAATCTGTTGAACCTAAGAAAAGTCTAGATACGGACTCAAATGTGGAGGATAAGGATGCAACAACTGATGATAGCAGTATAAAGTCATATCAGAGTCAATCTTCACTGACTGGAAGTGTGGGTAATAGTGTTGTCCCTGCTCAATTACCAATTGCCCCCTCCTTCATCGTGTCTGAAGCACAGCAATTCCCAGGCCAACGTTCACATGGTGTGGTCATGACACCGGTATATTTTGTTCGGACAGTTGGAAGAGAACCACGACTGTCCCATAGTGCTCCTCCTCCCCAATTTTTCGGGTCGGAAATTTCTAATAGCAACACAGGCGCTATCAGAATCAGATCAACTGATGTATCTTTGTTTCCTCAATCGCAGCCGCCATCGATAGTTTCTACTGCTGGTCTAGTGTCACGACCTCTTAGATTCTTCTCTGAAACAGGGAAATATCAAGTGATGATAGATAGAATTGTAGAAATGCTCAATGATCCTGAGTTTGCGCGATGGAAGCATAGTAAAGGTGATAGTAAGTATCCACAAAAATTTGTCACTTTATTAGAAGTTGGTAAATATGGGAGAGGTGATCCTTTCCACCTGCCTAATCCAGAGAAGTATCCTTTTAATAAAAAAATAATTGATCATTTCGAGGCAGCACACTCATACTTTGAGAGTGGAAATCCAGAAGCATGCGAAGAAGAATTAAGACAAGCATGCTCAGATTTAAAAGAAAAATTATCGTTTCATAACGTTCCCCTTGATGAAGGGTTATCACAGGCTGCTATGTCATGCAATATGAGGTGAGCTCAACTGCTTTTTCTAGGTTTAAGAATTGTCAGCCAACCAATTGTCTAATTGAGTGATCGCCTCAGCAGTGAACACTAAGCCAAGCTTGGTGCGTCGCCACAGAATGTCTGCGCTGGTTTGTGCCCATTCATGTCTTATTAAATAGTCCACTTCTTTTTGATATAGGTCGGCGCCAAAGTGCTGGCCTAAGTCTTGCCTGTTGTTTGTATTTGCCAGCAGTGTTTTTGTTAATGTCCCATAGGTGTGACAATAGCGTTGTAGTAGTGTTGCTTCTAACCAGGGGTAAGCGCATTGCATTTCATCAATAAACGTTGTCATATCTTTAATGTCACCACCAGGCAGTGGTGTATGCGCCGTCCAGGCGTTGCCACAATGCGGGAAGAAGGGTTTTATTTTTGCTAATGCTTGTTCTGCCAATTGGCGATGGTTGGTGATTTTCCCTCCGAAAACACTCAGCAGTAGTGCTGAGTGTTTGTCTTGATTTATCTCCAGCGTATAGTCACGACTGATGGCCGATGATTTTTGGGGATCGCTTTGTGTTAGTAGCCGTACACCAGCGTAATTGCTGATAATTTGATCTGGGGTGAGTTTTTGTTTGAAATGTTGATTGATGCAGTCACACAGATAGTCTATTTCAGTCGCTGTCGTTTTGACTTGTCCTGGATCGCCCTTGTAATCCACTTCGGTTGTACCGATGCAGTGAAATTTGTTGGCATAAGGCAAAATGAAAACAATACGCCTATCTTCATTTTGTAAAATATAAGCATGATCGCCTTCATATAGCTTGGGCGTGATGAGATGACAACCTTGCACTAAACGGATTTTTAGATCGCTGCGACAGTTTAATTTTTCTAAGACGTCTTCCACCCAAGGGCCAGCAGCATTGATGATCATTTTTGCGGTTATTGAGATGGATTGTTGCTGATGGCTGAGGGTTGCTTGCCAATGATCTTTATTGCGTTTGGCACTGACTAATTTGTGCCGCGTTAAAATTTGAGCGCCGTGTTGTGCTGCAACCATGGCATTGAGCACAACCAAACGCGCATCATTACCTATGCAATCTATGGTGCTAAAGCCAGTTTTAAAATCAGACTTTAAAGGGTCGCCTTCAAGCGTATTTTTTAAATATATTTTTTTTGATTTTCCGAAAACATTTTTACCGCCAATATGGTCATATAAAAATAAACCTAATCGGATAAGCCAGGCTGATCGCAGCTTTGGATGATGTGGCATGATAAAACGTGCCGGTTTAATAAGATGAGGTGCTTTTTTTTGTAAAATGGCACGTTCTTTGAGTGATTTTCTGACCAGGCGGAAATCGCCATATTCCAGGTAGCGTAAACCCCCATGAATGAGTTGGCTACTGGCAGAAGAAGTACCACAAGCCAGATCACCTTGTTCACATAATACCACGGATAAACCGCGTCCCGCAGCATCAGCGGCGATGGCTGCACCATTGATGCCACCGCCAATAATGAGTAGATCGACTGTTTTTTCTGTGTGATTTATCGACACACTTATTTACTCTCTGTGCTTCTTACGCTATGTTTATAAAAAGAATAGTATATACCCGTTACCCGTCAAAGAGGATCATTTTGGCATCCCAGATTGGAGGCATCTTTGAACAAAAACACTGAAAATCACTTGTCATTT
>JAZGGN010000285.1:0-6103 GCA_036480475.1 Gammaproteobacteria bacterium | reverse complement strand
GCGCTCAGATTGATGCCAGATTGAATCGTTCCGATTGAGAAAAACCGCAGAACTACCCGAGGTAATGCGAGGATTTTTCGATTGTCCTGAGTTAAGTTAGTCAGGACAGGCGCAACGATTTAAGATGGCGTGAAGGTGAGATGCAAAACCGGAGGTTATTTCGTGTCCGTTCCTAAGTCGTTTCTAAAGAAGTATGGCCTTTAGTATATAAAAGAAAATGATGGCTAAAAGTGCACCGGCAGGTAAGGTAATGAGCCAAGACATAAAGATCTGACCGACGACATTGAGCCGTAAAGAACTGATCCCGCGGGCTAAACCAATGCCTAATACAGCGCCAACTAAGGTTTGTGTGGTTGAGATCGGTAATCCTGTTCCGGAGGCGATAATAATGGTGCTGGCTGCGGCTAATTCTGCCGCAAATCCGCGACTGGGGGTAAGCTCCGTGATGCGCTCACCAATCGTTGCGATTACGCGGTAACCATACATGGCCAATCCAGACACCATGCCGGTTGCACCCAACAATAAAATCCATATGGGTACTGTTGACTTCCCTGCGAGTGTCGTGCCTTCTTTGAGTACGCCAATAATGGCGGCCAATGGGCCTATGGCATTGGCAACGTCATTGGAGCCATGCGCAAAAGCCATCGAGCAAGCCGTGAAGATCATTAAAATGCCAAATATTTTTTCAACCTGTGTAAAATCATATGGATCACCGGTGTCTCTGGTGTCTGATGTGAATTTAAGGCGTCTGATGATAATAATACCAATGATTGTACATAGTGTAGCAATTGCGACAGAGGCACTCGTATAGTTCGCCGCACTCAAATCGAAACCAAGGTTTTTTAAACCTTTCGAGAAGGTGACCATACTGATCGTGAATACCACTAAGAATATATAAAATGGGATATAGCGTTTTGCGCTTATCAGAGGATTGGTGCTGTTTAAAATTAAAAATTGTACGGTGCGAAATAAAATAAAAGCAATAATACCAGCAAGCACTGGGGTGAGGATCCAACTCATTATGATCTCAGTGACCATCGGCCAATGAATGCCACTCGTACCAACGCTGATTAGACCAAAGCCAACGATAGCGCCAACAATGCTATGTGTGGTCGAAACAGGTAAACCATAAAAAGAAGCGATCAGTAGCCAGGTGCCAGCAGAAAGTAGGGCAGCGAGCATACCATAAATGAATATTTCTGGTGTATCTACAAATGCGCTGGTGTCTAAAACATTACTGCGAATGGTATCGGTCACGTCACCACCCGCGAGCAAGGCTCCAGCGGATTCAAAAATAGCCGCAATGATAATGGCTTGCTTGAGTGTGATCGCTTTGGCGCCAACCGAAGTGCCCATGGCATTGGCAATATCATTTGCACCAACTCCCCATGCCATAAAATAGCCAAATATGCAGGCGAGGATCAAGTAGAGTAAAGCGTATTCCATAAGGATAATGATTTAATCAGAGGACTTCATTCTAGCGAAAAATTATAAATTGTCTATGCTTTTTTTAGATTGAATCACCACTATCTTAGAAAATAAGTTCCTGAGTGAGTGGTGCAAAATATTCATCAATATTTTCTTCGCTGACTTCGGTGAGTGTGGCGGGTTGCCACTGGGGTGTTTGATCTTTGTCAATGAGTGCGGCACGGACACCTTCATAAAAATCATGGTTTGTGAGAAACCGATTTGTTAAACGATAATCCATTTTTAAGCAGTCATCGATATCAAGTTGTGCGGCAAGTTGTAATTGGCGCAAGGTGATCTTTAAGCTGGTAGGGGATTTTTCTTTCAGGGTGTTAAAAATTTGTTGGCACCAGGGATCGGTGCTGGTTTGTAATTGCTCTAACAGTGCGTCTATCGATGAACAATGAAAATATTTATTAATTTGTGAGCGATATTGGTTGAGGCTGCTTGTTGTGGGGATCGTTTCGCTGAATTTTTTAACAAGGATTGTCGAGGCTTCTTTAGCTTGCTGGCCTAGATCGGTGGCTGCTAAGGTTTCAATAAAATCTTGCTGCTTTGCTTTGGGAATAAAATATTTAATTAAGCCCGTCGCAAAGAGATCGCTTAACTTGAGGTGGTTGCCTGTTAAGGCAAGGTACAAGCCAAATTGGTATGGACAGCGCGATAATAAATAACTGCTGCCAATATCTGGATAAAATCCTATAGTGGTTTCAGGCATCGCAAAGTTAATATTTTCACTGGCGATAGGATGAGAGCCATGCAGAGAAATGCCGACACCACCACCCATGGTAATGCCGTCGAGTAGGGCAATGTAGGGTTTAGAGTAGTGGTGAATACATCGATTGAGACGGTACTCATGCCAAAAAAATTGAGCCAGTTCACGATGTGGTCGCTGTTTATTAGCATAGATGGCACGTACATCGCCACCCGCGCAAAATGCTTTTTCATGGCTTGATTGGATGACGACTGCTTTAATATGTGGATCTTGCTGCCAAGTATTTAATTGTTCAGCAAGATTTTTGATCATCGCTTCATCCAGGGCATTTAAGGCACGTGGTCGATCGAGCACAATTAAGCCCAGATTGCCGCCTTTCCCTGGGATAAGGCTGAAATTTAAATACTCAGAAGTGTTCATGGGTAGAAAGTATAGCCTGACTTTGCTAGGATCGAAATAGAGTTAGCCAGGCAGTCGCGCTATTTTTAAGCTTTGAGCTTTAAAGATAGGGAGGAAAGTCCGGACTCCACAGGATAAAGTGCCAGGTAACACCTGGGAAGCGTGAGCTTACGGAAAGTGCCACAGAAAATATACCGCCTAAGTATTGTACTGGTAAGGGTGAAAAGGTGCGGTAAGAGCGCACCACATAATTGGTAACAGTTATGGTACGGTAAACCCCACTTGGAGCAAGACCGCATAGAGATCGATTCAGTGAAAGCTGAGCGTGTGATCCGCACGATAGATCCGGGTAGGTCGCACGAGGTATGTAGTGATACATATCCCAGATGAATGACTGTCCACGACAGGATCCGGCTTATCGGCTAACTCGTCTTTTGATTTAATTTGGGATAAGCATGCTACTGTGCATCGATGTTGGCAATTCACACATATTTGGCGGTGTTTTTGCCGACGATAAATTATTATTACGCTTTCGTTATCCAACGAAGCGCACGAGTTCTGATGAGTTAGGCTTATTCCTAAGAGGTGTCTTGCGAGAAAATGCGCTGGATCAAAGTGAAGTGAAGCAAATTTCAATTTGCTCTGTCGTGCCGGATCTAGAGTATTCCTTGCGCTCTGCTTGCCGAAAATATTTTCACATCGATCCCTTCTTTTTGAAAGCTGGGGTAAAAACCGGTTTAAAAATTAAATATTGCAACCCAGTTGAATTAGGCGCAGATCGAGTTGCCAATGCCATCGCTGCCCATCATTTTTATCCGCAGCAGGATATGATCATTGTTGATTTTGGTACTGCAACGACTTTATGTGCGTTGTCAAAACGTAGTGAATACTTAAGCGGTGCCATTTTACCTGGGATCCGTTTGGCGATGGATGCGCTGCAAAGTAAGACTGCTAAGCTACCGCCGGTAGAGATTATTAAACCAGACTTACCGGTCGGTCGCACGACCGTTGAAAGCATTCAAGCGGGACTTTATTTTGGCACGCTGGGGGCGGTGCGCGAAGTCATTTCGCGCATTCAAAATGAAATTTTACAACAATCTTCACCGCTGGTATTGGCCACGGGCGGTTTCGCACAATTATTTGAACAAGAAAAGCTGTTTAATGAAATCATGCCGGATTTGGTGCTGCATGGTCTGCGGGTCGCTTTTTATTTGAATCAGTCGCAGCTTTGATAATGATGTTTTTGCGCATTAAATACAACC
Organism: Gammaproteobacteria bacterium; assembly: GCA_036480475.1. Classification (GTDB taxonomy): domain Bacteria; phylum Pseudomonadota; class Gammaproteobacteria; order JAZGGN01; family JAZGGN01; genus JAZGGN01. Next base: position 2,260 of record JAZGGN010000285.1, on the reverse strand, counting down.
AGGGCGTGCCGTCAATTCGCTGGTACCACATCCTTTAAATTCGTCATCTACTATCCTAGAAAAAGCAGTTGACAGCAAGCAACTCGCACAAGTCTTTGATTCATCTAGCTATACAAAAAAAGTACTCATCACCAAAAAGGTGACCGCGTATTTTTTTATTACGCTATCTAAACCAATTAATTGCACGATTTATCTGTCTGCAACTGCCTTTTCTAGGATTATTCTGGCATATGTCGGGACTCGTCATCCCTGGGCTGTGACTCATCTGCCAACAAACATTTCTGTTTGTTTAAATAAAACAATAATAACACTTCAATATCATTTCCACGCGTAAAAATTCATCATAATTTATGAAATTAAACATTTCTTGTGCTATATTATGGGAGGAATTGGGATTTTATGGGGAATTATGGTAGAGTTCCGGGGAATGTTTTTGTATGTTTAGAGGCATCAGCTCAGTTAATTTAGACGATCGTGGTCGTTTGGCTATTCCGACGCGCTATCGGCAACCGTTGCAAGGGGACTATAACGGGCAATTGATCGTGACGATTGATACCGAAGCTCGCTGCTTGTTGCTTTATCCATTAGCAATATGGGAAACGATTGAGGCGAAGTTGCAGGATCTGCCCAGCTTTAATCCAGCGGCGCGGCGTATTCAACGCTTATTGATTGGACATGCCACTGATTTGGAAATAGATGCGCAAGGTCGGATATTGCTACCGGCGTTATTGCGCGATTATGCGGAATTAAAACAAACGATTGTGTTGATCGGTCAGGCCAAAAAGTTTGAGATTTGGGATGAGCAAGCATGGCAGCACCGGCGTGAACAATGGCTTGCGGAAGATGGCAATGAAGGGGGAGAAGGCGCACCGGAAGCAATGAAGTCTTTATCACTATAGGTTTATTAGGTTCATTTAATGTCTATTGAGCACAAGCCAGTGATGCTGGATGAAGTTGTCGAAAATTTAGCCATCAAGCCAGATGGGATTTATATTGATGGCACCTTTGGCGGTGGTGGACATAGCGAGGCTATTTTGGCGCAGCTAAAGGCAGAAGGTCATTTGTTGGCCATCGATCGCGATCCATTGGCCTTAGAGATCGCACATGAAAAATTTGGAGGAGATAAACGTTTCTCGGTGGAACAAGCGAGCTTTGCTCAGCTAAATAAATTGGCAAAGGTGCGCGGTTGGTCAGGAAAAGTGAATGGTATTTTGCTGGACTTAGGTTTGTCTTCATTACAACTAGATGATGCCAAGCGTGGTTTTAGTTTTATGCGTGATGGCCCTTTGGATATGCGTATGGATCCACGGATAGAGCTAAATGCTGCCAGTTGGTTGGCACGGGTGAAAGAAACGCATCTTGCCGAAGTACTACGAACTTATGGTGAAGAGCGTTATGCACGTCGTATTGCGAGACATATTGTGGCAGAGCGCCATTTAAAAGCAATCACGACGACAAGCCAATTGGTTGAGATTATTAAAGCGGCAGCACCGACGCAAGAGAAACATAAGCATCCGGCAACACGAACGTTTCAAGCGATCCGTATTTTTATCAATCGTGAACTGGATGAATTAAAAGAATTTTTGGAAAATTGTTTAGAGATGTTGGCCACAGGCGGACGTCTGGTGATCATTAGCTTTCATTCCTTAGAGGATAGGATTGTAAAGCGTTTTATGCATAAGCAAGCGAAAGGTGAACAGTTACCCACACGCTTGCCGATTAGGAAGCAACAATTGCTTGTGAATATGCGTTGTATTAACGGCGTAATTAAAGCATCGGATAAGGAGATCTTGAATAACCCAAGAGCACGTAGCGCAGTGTTACGTGTTGCGGAGAAAATAATATGAATGCGGCAGCACGCACTTTTACACAGGCTAATTTATTTCGTCATGAATGGACGAAAATTACTTTCTCTAAGTACACTCTGAGTTTGACGGTGTTATTACTTTGTATTTTAGTTTCAGCACTAAGTCTGGTTTATGTAAAAAATTTACAGCGACAACACTTTAATGAATTAGAAATATTTCAAAGCCAAGCTGATCAATTAAAAATAGAATGGCAACAATTATTAGTAGAACAAGGCACATGGACAGCACCTGCAAACATATATGATATTGCAGACCAAAATTTTATGATGGTCGTGCCACAAGCCGATGAGATGGTTATATTATACTCGTCATGATTTGGTTGTAGCATAAAAAATAGTTAAAACTATGTTTCATTACCGATCACGCTATACAATAGTCTCAATCATCTTTAT